>NZ_JALCYX010000149.1:0-2206 GCF_022690695.1 Anaeromyxobacter sp. SG17 | reverse complement strand
CGCCGAGATCCGCCTCGGCGAGCATCGCGTGCGCGAGGGTCCC
Source organism: Anaeromyxobacter sp. SG17 (assembly GCF_022690695.1). Lineage (NCBI taxonomy): Bacteria > Pseudomonadati > Myxococcota > Myxococcia > Myxococcales > Anaeromyxobacteraceae > Anaeromyxobacter > Anaeromyxobacter sp. SG17. The sequence continues at coordinate 2,163 of NZ_JALCYX010000149.1, read as the reverse complement.
GCGCGCGGTCGCGCGGCCGGGATCGTCGGCGGGGGCGCCGCGCGCGCCGCGCGGCTCGGCGAGTCCAAGCACGCGACCGAGGTGGTGGCGGCGCGGGCACCGGGCGTACTCGGCGAGCTCGGTCACGGCGGTCCGCACGGCGGCGACCGCGGGCGGGCCGGCGAGATGGGGCGGCGCGACGACCGCCGCGGCGGCAGCCGCGGGGGCGGCGGTAGCCTCGGCGAGCGGGGTCCCCGACGCAGCCGTCCCCGCCTCCGCGATCGGGATCCGCCGCAGGAGCTCCGGCCGCGCGTCGGCCGCCGCCTCCACGAGCCCGCGCCAGCTCTCCGCACCGTTCGAGGCCTCGCCGGAGAGGACGAGGTGATCGCGCGCGCGGGTCATCGCGACGTAGAGGAGCCGGCGCGACTCGGCCGCCGCCGCGCGCCGCTCGTGCTCGCGCGCCTCGCGCACGGAGACCGTCTCGTCGAACCGCTCGGCCGCCGCGTCGTAGCGCATCGCGCAGACGCGCCCCGCCGGGTCGAGGAGCGCGCGGCGGGCGTCGCTCCGCGCGCGCGCGCCGAGGTCCGGTACGAACACCACCGGCCACTCGAGCCCCTTGGCCTGGTGCACGGTGAGGATGGCCACCGCGTCGCCGGCCTCGACCTCCGCCTCGGGCTCGCGCGGCGGCCGCGCCGCCTGCGCCCGCAGGTGGCGCGCGAGCTCCGCCGCCGTCCCGCCGTCCGCGGCGAAGCGCGCGGCGAGGGCCACGGCCTTCGCGACGTTCATCGCCCGCCGCTCGCCGTCGGGCCCGGCGAGCAGCGCTGCGTCGAGATCGAGGCGCTCGACGGCGCGCCCGAGCAGCGCGTCCGGCGCGAGCCTGTCGCGGAGCGCGTGCAGCTCGCGCCAGACCTCGAGCAGGCGCGCGAGCCGCGCCCAGTCCTCCGCCGGCACCCGGCGAACCGCCTGCTCCGCCGTGCCGGGCGCGAGCGCGAAGGCCCCGTCGGCCGAGAGGGCTCGAAGGAGCTCGTCGGGGAGCCCGCCCGCGGGGGCACGCGCCAGCCGTCCGGGGCCGGCCCGCGCGGCGAGGAAGAGCGTCGCGTCCGAGACGCCGCACATGGGCGAGCGGAGCAGCGCGGCCCAGCCGATCGCGTCGGCGGGATCGGCCAGCGTCGCGAGGAGCTCCCCGAGATCGCGCACCTCCGGCGCCTGGTAGAAGCCGCCGCCGCGCGCGAGCCGGTAGGGGATCCCCGCGGCGCGCAGCGCCCGCTCGTACTCGCCGATCTGCGTGAGCCGCCGGAACAGGATCGCCACGTCGCCGAGCCTCGGGCGCCGCACGCGCTCGCCTCCGCCTTCGCCCCGCTCGCGCACCGCGACGCCCGCCGTCCCGGCGACCACCGCCTCGATGCGGCGGGCGATCGCGTCGGCCTCGCGGCGCCGCCGCTCCGCGGCGTTCCCCTCGCCGTCGTCGTCGAGGAGCTCGCACGCGGGGCGCGCGCCCTCCGGCCGGTGCGGCACGAGGCGATCGGCGTCGGAGAAGCGGATCTCGTCGTCGCGCGCCGGCGCGCCGTCGGGCGGGCGCATGCACCGCGCGAACACCTCGTTCACGAGCTCGACCACCGCCGGCGCGGAGCGATGGTTGTCCGAGAGGTGCAGCACACGCCCCCCGCCCGCGTCGAGCCGGCGGACGAGTCGCGCGAACACCGCGACGTCGGCGCCGCGGAAGCGGTAGATGGACTGCTTGAGGTCGCCCACCGCGACGAGGACCGGGCCGGGGGGCGTGCCGGGGCCCGCGAGCAGCTCGAACAGCTCCTGCTGAACCCCGTTCACGTCCTGGTACTCGTCCACGAGGAGCGCGCGGAACCGCCCCCGGAGCTCCGCGCGGAGCGCCGCGTCGCGCCGCAGGAGGTCGCGCGCGACGACGAGGAGGTCGTCGAAGTCCACGGCGCGGGCCGCGCGCTTCGCGGCGGCGTACCGGGCCTCGGCGTCGGCGACGAGCCGGCAGAGCTCCGCCTTCGACTCCGCCGCGAGCGCCTCGGCGGCGAGCGGCGCGAGCGCCTCGGCCGCCGCTGCGAGCGCGTCCTTGAGCTCGCGCAGCGGGCCGTCGCCCTTGCCGAGGCGCTTCCCCTTCGCGGCGGCGCCGAGCGCGAGGAGCCGCCCGAGCGCGGCGTCGTCGATCGCTCCCTG
>NZ_JALCYX010000148.1:0-2223 GCF_022690695.1 Anaeromyxobacter sp. SG17 | reverse complement strand
CCCTCCGGCCGCGCTGGCGGCGGTCGACGCGCCGGCCGCGGCCCGCGGGGCCGGCCCCTGCGCGGGCGCGCCCCCCGGGCGGAACGGGAGCCGCCGGTGGCGGGTGACGAGCTTCAGCCCCGCAACCGCGCGGACGGCGTCGCGGATCGCGTCCGCCTCGCGGGCGAAGCGCGCCGCGTCCGTGGCGCGCGGCTTCGCGAGCACCTCCACCGCGCCGAGCTCGAGCGCCCAGAAGGCGAGCTCCTGCCGCTCGGGCCCGGCCTCCGCCGAGACCACCACGATCGGCGTCGGCGCGACCCGCATGATCTCCTCGATCGCCGCGAGCCCGTCCTTGCCGGGCATCCGCACGTCCATGGTCACGACGTCCGGGCGGAGCGCCGCCACCTGGGCCACCGCCGCCTCGCCGTCGGCGGCCTCGCCGACGACCGCGATGCCGGCGCGATCGAGGAGCGCGCGCAGCAGGGCGCGGAACGAGCGGGAGTCGTCCACCAGCAGGCAGCGGATCATGCGCGGGGCAGGAGCTGGCGGACGAGGTCGAGGAGCTTGCCGCGCTCGACCTCGCGCTTCACGAGGTAGCCGTCGGCGCCGGCGGCGAGGCCGGCGGCGCGATCCTCGGCCGCCTCGAGGGAGGTGACGAGGACGACCGGCGTGCGGCGCAGGCGCGGGTCGGTCTTCACCTTGCGCGTGAGGCCGAAGCCGTCGAGCCGGGGCATCTGCACGTCGGACACGACGAGGTCCGCGCCCGACTCGCGCAGGAGCTGGAACGCCTCCTCCCCGTCGGCGGCGGGGATCACCGCGTAGCCCGCCATCTCGAGGAGCGCCTTCATCGCGGAGCGGGTGGTGAGCGAGTCGTCCGCGACGATCACGCGCCGCCCGCCCTCGGCGCGGCTCGCCCCCATGCCCGGCTGCCCCCGCCGCACGAGCTCCGCCGCGGAGAGGACCCCCGCCACGCGCCCGTCGTCGAGCACCGCCGCGCCGGCGAGGTGCGGCACCGCCGCGACCCGCGCGCCGAGCGAGGAGATCACGAGCTCCTGCTGGCCGACGAGCTCGTCCACCCCGACGGCGACGCGCGCGCCGCCGTGGGCGATCACGAGCGCCACCCGCTGGCGCGGCGGCGTGGCCGCCCCCTCCGGCATGCGCAGGAGCCGCGCGAGCGGTACGTACGGCACGTGCTCGCCGGCGACCTGCGCCGTGGTGCGCCCGGCGACGCTGCCGAGATCGCCCGCGGTGACCAGCACGACGTGCTCGATCGCCTCCGCGGGCAGCGCGATCACGTCGCGCCCGACGCGGAACACGAGCGCGGTGGACGCGGACAGCGTGAGCGGCACCTCGAGGTCGAAGCGCGTGCCGCGGCCCGCCTCCCAGCGGACGTCCACCGTGCCCCCGAGCCGCGCCAGCGTCTCGAGGACGACGTCCATCCCGACCCCGCGCCCGGAGATCTCCGTCACGGCGCGCGCGGTGGAGAGGCCGGGGTGGAACACGAGGCGCGCCGCCTCCTGATCGCCGAGGCGATCCGCCTCCTCGGCGGGGAGGACCCCCTTGCGCACCGCGGCGGCGCGCAGCCCCGCGAGATCGAGGCCCGGCCCGTCGTCCTCGACGATGATGGCGACCCGCGAGCCGCGCGGCTCGACGCGGGCGGCGATGCGGCCGGCGGTCGACTTCCCGGCGGCCCTCCGCGCCGCGGGCGCCTCGATGCCGTGGTCCACCGCGTTCCGCACGAGGTGCAGGAGCGGATCGCGGAGCGCGTCCACGATCTGGCGGTCGAGGCGGGCCTCCCCGCCGTCGATCGTGAGCTCGACCTCCTTGCCCAGCCGGCCGGCGACGTCGCGCACGGCGCGGCGGAGCGGCTCGAGCACGAGCGCGGCGGGCACCATCCGGAGCGCGCGCAGGTCCTCGCGGAGCACGGTGCCCGCGAGCCGCTGCTGCTCGGCCTCGCGCGACGCCTCGCGCGCGACGCGGGTGAGGTCGGTCGCGATCTCGCGCAGCCGCGCGGACGACCGCTCGAGCTCGGCGCGCCCCGCCTCGACCCCGGCGGCGCGCAGCGCCCGGCCGGCCTCGTCGAGCGCCTGCAGCGCGTCCCGCACCGACGCCGCGTGGCCGAACACGTCGCGCGCCCGGCGCGCGCGGCGGGCCTCGGCGAGCGAGAGGAGCTCGACCTGGCGGCCGATGGAGGCGAGCGTGGAGGCGAGCACGCGGATCGACTTCTCGCCCCGCGCCTGCGCG
>NZ_JALCYX010000147.1:0-2495 GCF_022690695.1 Anaeromyxobacter sp. SG17 | reverse complement strand
GGAGCCGGCCGCGCGCGGGCCGGCGCAGCCGAGCGCGGCGGCGAGGAGCGCGGCGGCCAGCGGGCCGGCGGCGCGGGGCGAACGGACGGTCGTCATCGGGAGCCCTCCCCGGCCACGGCCGGGGCGATCCGGACCTTCCGCGCGAAGGCGCGGTCGATCCTCGCCGCGAGCTCGCGGAAGGCGGGGTACTCCGCCGCCGCAACGCGCGCCGTCTTGAACGTGACGTGCCCCTCGGCGACGAGCGCGTCCGCCTCGCGGCGGTAGCGCACCTCGAAGGCGCCGTGCGGCGTCTCGCCGGAGGCCGCCTCCGGCACCTCCACGACCGTCCAGCCCTTCGGGAAAACGTAACGGTAGGTGAAGCGGGTCACGGCCGGATCGCCGACCACGAGGTCGTACCTGCGCGCGGAGAGGGCGGCGTAGGACTCCGCGTAGCCCGCGGCGTCGCCGAAGGGGGTGAAGCGCAGGCCGCCCCCGTCCGCCAGCGCGTAGCGCGGCACGTCGAGGGTGAAGTCCATCGCCACCTCCTCCTCGATGCGCGTGAGGTCCGAGACGTCGAGGCTCGTCACCTCCGCGCCCGGGAAGGTGCGGCCGAAGGCGCGCTCGAGCTGGGCGCGCCGGTCGTGCTCGGCGAGGTAGGCGCGGCGGTACTGCGGCGCCTGCGCGCCGCGGACGTGCGAGCTGCCGCGCACCGCCGCCCGGCCGTCCCTCGCGAGCGTCACGTCGAACCGGCTCTCGACGCGGTTGTCCTCGGGGCGCGCCTCCGGGATCGTGCCGAAGGTCGCCTTCGCGCCGGGGTTCACGACGAGCACCGTCGCGCCGCGGTCCTCGCCGGGCAGATCGCCCGAGCCCGAGTAGGACGCGGTGCCGTCGAGCCACAGGTCGAGGTCGGGCACGTAGGCGATGGCGTGGTTGAACACCGCGAGCGACGCGGGCGTCTCGGGCATCCGCCCGAGGCGGCGCATGCGCAGGAGCACGAGGCGCGAGTCGATCCCCGCGGCGGCGAGGAGCGCGTGGACGAGGCTCGCCTTGTCCTTGCAGTCGCCGAAGCGCCGCTGGAGCACCTGGTCCACCCGGTAGGGCTTGTAGCCGTGGATCCCGAACTCGAGGCCGACGTAACGGGTCTGCGACACCACGAAGTCGTAGACGCCCCGGACGATGGCGCGCTTCTGCTCGAGGGTCCAGCCGTTCCGCGGCGGGGCGACGGCCGGCGGCAGGCCTGCCTGCGCGCTGGCGGCCGTGAGGCGCGCGCCCCCCGCGCCGAGCGCGGCCTCGACGATGCGCGCGGCGGTGGCGCGGAGCTCGCCCGTGGGCCGGAGCTGATCCCTCACGAGCCCCCAGTAGAAGCGCGCCACCTGGTCCCAGTCGCCGTAGGTGGAGACGTGCACGTAGCGGGCGACCTCGCTCCAGCCCGGCATGCCGGGCTCGGGCCGGATGGGCGCGAGGTCGCGCGCGCCGAAGCGGTGCTCCACGAGCCCGCCCGGCAGCTTCCGCGTGTCGTGGCGCACGCCCTCGGGGGCGTTCGAGAAGATCGGCCGCGCCTCGGGGACGAGGAGCACGTAGTCCACCCGCGCCTTGCGGGTGGTGTCGTCGAGGAACGTCACGTCGCCGAAGTAGTCGGAGAGCAGGTTCTCGCCGGCGGTGTCCTCGATGCGCCAGGCCACCTCGAGCACGTCCCCGGCGGAGAGCGCCGGGAACGACAGGGTGCGCGTGCGGGTGTCGTAGTAGAGCCGGTACCAGGGCTCGCTCGCGCTCCGCTCCTCCGCCTCGTGCGTCTCGATGGTCGCGCCGTCGGGCTTCACGATGCGGACCCGCTCGACGCGCGCGTCCTGCCGGTCCGGGGTCCAGCCGATGACGTGGCGCCGGAACGCCTCCGCCCCGCGGGCGTTCACGATCTTCACCACCCGCTGGTAGTAGGTCGCCGAGAGCCCGGAGGGGAAGACGCGCGTGACCTTGAGCTCGCCGAGCACGACGGCGTCGTCGTCGGCGGCGGGCGCGGGCGCCTTCGCGGCGAGCGCGCGCGCGTCGAGCAGGTAGGGCGTCTCGAACCGCTCGCGGGCGGGCTCGAGGCTGCGCACGAGCTCCTTCAGCTCGGGCGACTGCGGGCGGAGCTCGAGGGCGGCGTGGAGGTCGGCGAGCGCGTCGCGGGTGCGGCCCACCGCGAGCCTCGAGCGCCCGCGGCGCTCGAGCGCGTCGGCGTCGTCCGGCGCAACGCGCAGCGCGGTGGCGTAGACCGTATCGGCCTCCTCGGCGCGGCCGTTCGCGGCGAGCAGGTCGGCGAGCCGAAGCCGCAGCTCGCCGTCCGCCGGATCGAGCCGCTGCCCCTCCGCGAGGAGCGCCGCCGCACCGGCCACGTCGCCCTGCTCGACGAGGAGGTGCGCGAGCGCCCCGCGCGCCTCCGCGTCGTCGAGGCGGAGCGCGAGCAGCGTCCGGTAGCGCGCCACCGCCTCGGCGTTCCGGCTCAGGCGGCCCGCGGCGCGCGCGGCGCCGCGCACCGC
>NZ_JALCYX010000146.1:0-2598 GCF_022690695.1 Anaeromyxobacter sp. SG17 | reverse complement strand
GGTCCCGGACGGCGACCTCGCGGCGGTGCTTCACGAGGCGATCCGCTGCGCCATCCAGAAGCACGGCAAGCGCAAGGGCGCGGTCGCGCCGGAGCGGAAGACGAAGGGAGCGAAGCAGGCCGGGACGACGAATGCCGCCGCGACGAAGAAGACCGCGGCGAAGCCGCCGGCGGAGAGGACCACGATCCCGGCGATAGTGCGCCGCGCGGTGTGGACGCGCGATGGCGGGCGCTGCGCCTGGGTGGGCCCGGACGGCTGCCGCTGCAACAGACGCTGGAAGCTCGAGCTCGACCACATCCAGCCCGCCGCCCTCGGGGGACCGTCCACGGTCGAGAATCTTCGACTCGCCTGCCGAGCTCACAACCTGCTTCACGCAGAGAGCACCTTCGGGCGCGAGCACATGGACCGCTTCCGCCGCGACGCGGGCGATAGGCCATCGATACTCTCGCGCGCTGGCGCGGTGCCCCTGCGTCCCGGGATGCAGCTGGGCATGTGGGCGCTCGCGAACCTCGAGACTTCCGAGCCCACGACGTCGTGACGCTCAATGCTCTCCGCTCCTCCGGTCAGCGACCACTAGCACTCCGGCAGGTTCACCCCGATCCGCACCGGCGCGTCGACCGCGTGCACGGCGAGCCCGCCGAGCGCGGTCTCCTTGTACTTGGCCTGCATGTCGGCGCCGGTCTCGCGCATCGTGCGGATCACCTCGTCGAGCGAGACGAGGTGCCGGCCGTCGCCGCGCAGCGCCATGCGCGCGGCGTTGATGGCCTTCACCGCCGCCATGGCGTTGCGCTCGATGCAGGGGATCTGCACGAGCCCGCCCACCGGATCGCAGGTGAGCCCGAGGTTGTGCTCCATCGCGATCTCGGCGGCGTTCTCGATCTGCGCGGGCGAGCCGCCGAGCACCTCGGCGAGCCCGGCCGCCGCCATCGAGCAGGCGCTCCCGACCTCGCCCTGGCAACCCACCTCCGCGCCGCTGATCGACGCGTTCTCCTTGTAGAGCGCGCCGATCGCGCCGGCGGTGAGCAGGAAGCGCACCACCCCGCCGTCGTCCGCGCCGGGCACGAGCCGCCGGTAGTAGTGCAGCACCGCGGGGACGATCCCGGCGGCGCCGTTCGTGGGCGCCGTCACGACGCGCCCGCCCGCGGCGTTCTCCTCGTTGACAGCGAGCGCCCAGAGGTTCACCCGATCCATCGCCTCGAGCGGATCGGCCTCGGCGCCCGCGCGCGCGGAGAGGCGCCGGGAGAGCCCCGGCGCGCGGCGCGGCACCGCGAGCCCGCCGGGCAGGATGCCCTCCGTCCGGCAGCCCCGCTCCACGCACGCCTCCATCGTCCGCCAGATCCGGAGGAGCCCCTCGCGCACCTCGGCCTCGGGCCGGAGCGCGCCCTCGTTCTCGAGCATGACGCCCGCGGGCGTCGTGCCGCGCTCGGCGCAGCGGGCGAGCAGCTCCGCGGCCGACGCGAACGGCAGCGGCACGCCGGGCCGCCGCGCGCGCCCGGCGGCAGGGCGCTCCGCGTCCTCCGCGTCGACGACGAACCCTCCGCCCACCGAGTAGCTCGTCCGCGCGAGGAGCTCCTCCCCGCTCACGCCGCGGGCGACGAAGCGCATGCCGTTCGGGTGGAACGGCAGCGGCTGCGGCAGGAAGCGGAGGTGCTCGGCCTCGCGGAAGGCGAGCTCGCGCCGCCCGAGGAGCGCGAGCCGTCCGCGGGCGCGGACCTCCTCGAGCCGCCGCGGGATGGCGTCCACCTCCACCCCCTCCGGCGTCTCGCCCATGAGCCCGAGCATGACCGCGCGATCGGTGCCGTGGCCCCGCCCCGTGGCGCCCAGCGAGCCGTGCAGGTCGATCGCGACCGCCTCGACGCGCTCGAGGAGCCCGCGCCCGGCGAGCGCCTCCGCGAAGCGGCGCGCCGCCTTCATCGGCCCGACGGTGTGGGACGAGCTCGGCCCGATGCCGATCTTGAAGAGCTCGAAGACGCTCGTCGCCATGGTCCTCCCGCCGCGGCCGCCGCCGCGCGGGCGAGTCCTAACCCAGGATCACCTTCCGCACACCTTTCGCCTCGAGCCAGCGCCTCGCGCGCTCGCGCTGGTCGCCCTGCAGCACGATGGCGTCCTCCTCCACGGCACCGCCGCAGCCGAGCGCGCGCTTGAGCTCGTCGGCCCAGGCGGAGAGCGCCGCGGGCGCGAGCGCGAGCTTCTCGACGACCGTGGCCTCCTTGCCGCCCCGCCCCTTGCGCTCGAGCCGGACCACCGCGCGCGCCGGCCCCCTCGGCGGCGGCGCGGCGCTCGCCTCCTCTGCGCGCTCCGCCTCCGCGGGCGGAGCCCACCCCTCCGGAAGCCGCTCCCTCAGCCGCGCGAGCGCCGCGTTGAACGGCGCCTGCGGCGCCGGCTTGCCTTCGTCCCGGTCTCGCTTCCCCATCGCGCTCCTCCGCGCCCGCCAGCCGCGAGCGCCTCGTCGATCCAAGCCCCCGAGAGCCGCGCGGCGAGCGCGAGCCCCTCCTCCCACGACGGCCCGTCCGGCACGACGCGAGCGGCGGCGTCGAGGAGCCGCGCCTCGAGCGCGAGATCCTCGCCGAGCCGCCGCGCCGCGGCCGCGTCGAGCCC
>NZ_JALCYX010000145.1:0-2838 GCF_022690695.1 Anaeromyxobacter sp. SG17 | reverse complement strand
CGCCGCGCCGCCCCCGGCGGCGGTCACCCCCGCGCCGGCCGAGCCGATCGCGGGCGACGCCGCGCCGGCGGCTCGCGCCGACCTGTGCGACGGGGTCGCGTCGCTCCCGGAGGACGACGGCTGCGCCGGCGCGCCGCTCTGCTCGCCGCGGCAGCGCGCGAAGCTCGCCTGCGATCTCCGCGACGCGATGGAGAAGCGGTACGTGTTCTTCCCGGTGAAGGGGCGCCTCCTCGCCCACGGCGGCACGCCGTCGTTCGACTCGCGCGCGCACCTCGACGCGTGCGTCGCGGAGGAGCGGGCGATCGCCAGGGAAGACGATCCGCTGCGGTTCTACGATCGGATGCGCCGCTGCACCGCCGCGTTCGAGGACGGCCACCTGCTGTTCGGGGCGCCGGTGCGCCTGCCCCAGGTCGCGCTCGGGTTCGGCCTGCGGCTCGCGGACGGCGGCAAGATCGTCATCGCCAACCGCGAGAAGAAGCTCGTCTCGTACCTCGCGAAGGTCTCGGGGCTGCGGGGCGTCGACCAGGTCCTCGCGGCCGGCAACGAGGTGCTGGAGATCGACGGCCGCCCGGCGGCGGAGGTCGTGGAGGAGCTCGCCCGCTTCGTGCCGGCGAGCTCGCGCGGCGCCCGGCTCGAGCGCGCCGTGGACGCGGTGACGCGCCGCGACTTCGCCTACCCCCAGCGGCGCACCGCGACGCTGGCGGTGTCGGTGAAGGGCGTCCGGCGCGTGGTCGAGCTGCCCTGGTGGATCTCCCCCGACGCCGCCGGCCACGTGATGGCGAGCCGCTACGTGCGCCGCACCGGGATCGTCACGAGCGACCTCCTCGCCTGGCGCTACGACCAGGGGAAGGACACCTGGGACCGGGATCCGAACGCCGCGCAGGGGTACCTGCGCACGGACCCCATCCTGGCGCCGCGCGACGCGAGGGGGCTCACCGAGGAGCTCGACGAGGGCGACCGCGTCGCGGTGCGGGTGGGCGAGGTGGTGCGCCGCCGCGATCGCGCCTTCTGCTACGTGCAGATCCTCTCGTTCCTCAGCGAGACCCTGCACGCCGCGGGGGACGAGCCGCGCCCGTTCGGCGCGGTCCTCGAGGGTTTCGTCGGAGAGTGCAAGGACAAGGGGCTCGACCTCGTCGTGGACCTGCGCCAGAACACCGGCGGCTACATCGCCCACTCGAGCACCGTGGCCGCGATGCTGTCCGAGCCCGGGGAGGCCTACCCCGGCGGCGCGCTCGTCCTGCGCGCGACCACGCAGAACCAGCTCGTCTACCAGCAGCGGATGCCGCCGCCGAGCGCCGCGCCCGCCCGCGCCGCGGACGACGCGTTCGAGCCGCGCAAGATCGTCGAGGCGATCGGGCTCGCGCAGCGCGAGCGGCGCGACTACACGCCGGCCTTCCTCGAGGGCCCGGTGCGCGCGAGCGACGCGGTGGGAGGCTACGAGGGCAGGGTGGTGGTGCTCACGAGCCCGAGCTGCATGAGCGCCTGCGACCGGCTCGCCGGGATGCTGCGCGCTTCGCGCCGCGCCGTGCTCCTCGGCGGCCCGACGGAGGGCGCCGGCGGCAGCCAGCAGGAGGCGAAGAACCTCGGCGCCCGCTGGACGGATCCCGACGGGCTCCTCTCGCTCTCCATCCCGAACGCCGCGATGGGCGTGCAGCCCCTCGAGCCGGGCGCGCCGCTCGCCGCCCACGCCGAGCGCTCCGCGGAGGAGTTCTTCGCGGCGCTCGCCTTCGAGAACCGCCCCGTGCAGCCCGACGTGCCGTACGCGACCACGGTCGAGGACATCACCGGCCACAACCGCGGCTGGCTCGAGCAGGTGGAGGCCGTCCTCTTCGAGGGGCGCGCGGTGCACGAGGGCATCGCGGGGTTCTGAAGGCGCCCGTCCGCCCCCGGTGAGCCACCGCTTCCGGGGGTTCGGGGCGCTTTCCGGGAGCTCGCCGGAACCGCTCGCCGCGTCCCCGGCTCCGACTCGCACGGAGGAGCCAGAGAGACCGCATGAGCTTCGACATCCCCGGACTGTTCGCCGCCGGCGTCCTCACCTTCCTGTCGCCGTGCGTGCTCCCCCTCGTGCCCATCTACCTCGGGCTCCTCGGCGGCGCGTCGGTGGCCGACGTCCGCGCCGGCGGCGCGCGCGGGCGGCTCGTGGCGACGGCGTTCGCGTTCGCGGCGGGGCTCGCGAGCGTGTTCGTGGCGCTCGGGCTCGGGGCGAGCGCGGCGGCGACGCTGCTCGCCGCGCACCGCGAGGTGCTGCTCCGGGTCGCGGGGATCGTCGTCGTCCTGTTCGGCCTCAAGTTCCTCGGCGTCCTGCGGTTGCCGGGGCTCGATCGCGAGCGGCGGCCCTGGCTCGCGCGCGCGGCGCCAGGGGGATCCCTCCTCGCGTCGTTCGCCTTCGGCGGCGCGTTCGCGCTCGGCTGGACGCCGTGCATCGGCCCGGTGCTCGGCTCCGTGCTCACCTACACCGCGAGCTCGGGCGCGAGCCCGGCGCGCGGCGCGCTCTACCTCGGCACCTACGCGGCCGGCCTGGTCGCGCCGCTCCTCTTCGCCGCCGCCTTCGCGCCGCGCGCGCTCCGGCTCCTCGACCGCGTGAAGCCGCACCTGCGCAAGGTCGAGCTCGCGACCGGCGCGCTCCTCGTCGCCGTGGGCGCGCTCCTCGCCACCGACCGGCTCATGATCCTCATGCCGCCTGCCGGTGGCGCCGCGCAGGCGGCGGGGGCGGTCGCTGCGTCCGCACCCGCCGCCGGGAGCGTCGCCGCGGGGGATGCGGCGAGCTGCGACGCGAGCGCGCCCGCCGCGGCGTGCGACCTCCCGGCGCTCGGCGCGCTCGCCGCGGCGCCGGCGCCG
>NZ_JALCYX010000144.1:0-3400 GCF_022690695.1 Anaeromyxobacter sp. SG17 | reverse complement strand
CTCCCGGCGCCCCGGCCGCGCTCGTCCGCCGCCAGCGCCGGCCCACGCCGCGCCTCGCCGCGGGGCGCGCCCTCGCCGGCGTCGCCCGCGCCGCCATCGACGTGTCCGACGGGCTCGTGCAGGACCTCGCCCACCTGTGCGAGGCCTCGCGGGTGGGGGCCCGCATCGGCGTCGCCGATCTGCCGCTCTCCGCCGCCGCGGAGCGGCTCGCCCACCGCTCCGGCGCGGCCCGCGACGCGGCGCTCTCCGGCGGCGAGGACTACGAGCTCGTGGTGGCCCTCGCGCCCTCCCTCCTCCCCGCCGCGCGCGCGGCGGCGGCGAAGGCCCGCACCCCCCTCACCGTCATCGGCCGCTTCGTGAGGGGGCGCGGCGTGCGCGTCGTGGGCCCCACCGGCGCGGCGGTCGAGGTCGAGCGGCGCGGTCACGACCACCTCCGCGCACCCACCGCTCTTTGACTTGCCGCAGGGCGCGTCTAGGATCGCCCCGCCGTCCCACGCCTTGGAGAGGGGCACCCTTGCCGCGAGCGAGCCGAGACGAGCGACTGTCCACCCGCCCGAGCGCGCGCTGGCAGGACGCGCCGCACCTCGTCGCCCTGCGCGGGCGCGCGGCCGAGGCGGCGCCCAGGGCGACGCCGCCGCTCGCCGGCGTGCCGGTCTCGCTCGAGAAGAAGATCCTCTTCAGCTACCTCGTCGTGGGCGCGGTGCTGCTCTTCGCGGTGCCGGAGATCCGCGAGCGCGTGCAGAGCCCGCTCGTGGCGGGCCTGGCGGTGCTCGCCCTCACCCTGCTCCTCGGCATCGTGCTCACCCTCGCCGTCGCGCGGGTGTCGCGCCTCGCCCGCCTGCGCGGGAGCGCGGTCGAGATCAGCCGCGGCGACCTCTCCAAGGCGGTGGTGTCGGAGGAGCAGCGCACCGCCCACGACGAGATCGACGAGCTGACCTACGCCATCCGCACCATGCAGGAGAACCTGCGCGACCTCGTGTCGCGCATCCAGCGGACCGCGCAGTCGGTGGCCGACTCGGCGAACGAGCTGCAGCAGAGCGCCGAGGAGGTGAACGCCTCGACGGACGAGGTCGCCTCCTCCATGGAGAAGATCGCGGTCGGCGCCGGGCAGCAGTCGGAGCTCGTGGAGCGGACCTCCAAGGTGATCGGGGAGATCGCCGCGTCCATCGAGGCGACGGCGCGCAGCGCGGAGGAGGCGGCGCGCGCCTCGGCGGAGACGAGCCAGTCGGCCGCCGCCGGCGGCGACGCCGCCCGGCTCGCCGGCGAGAAGGTGAAGAAGGTGTTCGCCCGCATCGAGGCCGCGAGCGAGCAGGTGTTCGCCTTCGGCGAGCGCACGAAGGAGATCTCCAAGATCGTGGAGGCGATCACCCAGGTCGCGAACCAGACGAACCTGCTCGCCCTGAACGCCACCATCGAGGCGGCCCGCGCCGGCGAGTACGGCCGCGGCTTCGCGGTGGTCGCCGAGGAGGTCCGCAAGCTCGCCGAGTCCGCCGGGCGCTCCGCGGAGCAGATCTCCTCGCTCGCGACCGACATCTCCGGCCGCGCGGGCAAGGTGGTCGAGACCATGAAGGAGTCGGTCTCCGAGCTCGGCGAGGGGCGCGAGGATCTGAACGCCATCATCCGCACCCTGGCCGACATCGCCAAGATCGCCGCCACCGGGGCGGACAAGGTGGGCGTCATCTCCCAGGCCGCCCGCGACCAGCTCCAGGGCTCGGCCGACATGGTCCAGGCGATGGACCACATCTCGGACGTCGCCTCCTCGAACGCGAGCCAGACCGAGCAGGTGCGCAAGGTCACCGCCGAGCAGACCGCGGCGGTCGCGCAGATGGCCGGCGCGGCGCAGGAGCTCACGAACCTCTCGCTCGAGCTCCAGGCGGTCGTCTCGCGGTTCCGGCTCGGCTAGGCGCGTGCGGCACGTCCTCTTCCGCCTCGGCAGGGAGCGGTTCGCGCTGCCGCTCGAGGCGGTGCGCGAGGTGGTGCTGCCCCAGCCGCCCTTCGCCCGCGTGCCGCGCGCGTCCGAGGCGGTGCGCGGGGTGATGAACCTGCGCGGGCGGGTGATCGCGGTGGTGGACCTCGCCCCCCTCGTCGGCCTGGCGGCGCAGGCGCTCGAGCCGTCCGCGGGGCAGGTGATCGTCCTCGACCACGCCCGGCGCGCGCTCGGGCTCCTCATCGGCGGCGTGCTCGGCGTGGAGCCGCTCACGCCGGAGGGCCGCGGCGGCGAGGGGCTCGTGCGCGGCGTCGCGACCTCGCGCGCGGGCGCCGTGACGGTGCTCGGGGCGGACGCCGTCGCGAGCGAAGCGGTCCGGCTGTTCGGCGGTAGGTGATGTGATAGGTTCCGAAGGACACCTTCGGGGGAGAGGTAGGCCGATGGCGAAGCGAGTCCTGATCGTCGACGACGCGATCTTCATGCGGAACATGATCAAGGACATCTTCTCGGGCTCCGGCTTCGAGGTCGTCGGCGAGGCCGCGAACGGGCTCGAGGCGGTCGAGAAGTACCGGGAGCTGAAGCCCGACCTCACCACCATGGACATCGTGATGCCGTTCAAGAGCGGCATCGAGGCGACGCGCGACATCGTCAAGCAGGACCACAAGGCGGTGATCGTGATGTGCAGCGCGCTCGGCCAGGAGTCGCTGGTGATGGAGGCCATCGAGGCCGGCGCGAGCGACTTCATCGTGAAGCCGTTCAAGGCGGAGGACGTCCTCTCCGTCGTGAAGAAGGTCCTGGGCGAGGCCTGAACGAGCGATCATGGTCCCGAAACGCTCAGCGAGCGAAGCGAGCCCGCCGGGGCGACGCCCCGGAAGCGGCGAAGCCGCTCGCGGCGTCGCACGGGACCCGGCGCGCAGGGGTGGGGCCCCGACGAGCTTCGCTCGGCGGGGCGGGGGCGCAGCCCCCGTTCGAACCTGGCTGAACGACAGCGCGACGCGCGTCACCGAAGGTGAACGCGCATCGCGAACTGTCGTTTAGCGCCCGGGGAGCCGTGGCGCTCGATCTCCAGAAGTACCTGGGTCTGTTCGCGAGCGAGGCGGGGGAGCACCTCGCCGCGTTCGGGCGCGAGCTCGTCCGCCTCGAGCGGGCGCCGCCCTCCGCCGCGCGCAACGAGATCGTGGACGCGCTCTTCCGCCACGCGCACAGCGTGAAGGGGATGAGCGCCTCGATGCAGCTCGACGGCATCGCCTCGCTGGCGCACCGCCTGGAGGACCTCGTCGCGCTGTTCCGCGCCGCCCCCGCCCGGCTCGACGCCGCCGCGGTCGATCTCCTCCTCGCCGCGGGCGACGCCCTGCAGGGGATGGTGCAGGAGGCGGCGAAGGGCGGCTCGCCGGCCGAGGAGCCCGTCCTCTCCGCCCGGCTCGCCGAGGCGGCGGCGCGCTATCGCGGCGCGCCCGGCCCGCCGCCGGCGGC
>NZ_JALCYX010000143.1:0-3560 GCF_022690695.1 Anaeromyxobacter sp. SG17 | reverse complement strand
GGCCGCGGCGCGCGCGCGCGGTGCGCGCACCGCCGCCTCCGCCTCCGCGAGGACCTGCTCCGCCCCGCGGCGCTTCCGCCCCTTGGGAGCGGCCTTCGCCTCCTCCACGAGCTTCAGCTCGATGCGGCGCCGGATGGGGCTCGCGGAGACGACGTCCACCGTGACCTCCTCGCCCACCCGGAACGCGCGGCCCGTCGTGCGATCGACGAGGGCGTGCAGCTCGGTGTCGAGCTCGGGCAGGCCACCGAGGTCCTCGATCTTGACGAGCCCCTCGACGAACCAGCGCTTCAGCTCCACGAACAGCCCGAACTCCACCACCGCCGAGACGACGCCCTCGAACCGCTCGCCCACCTTGTCCTTCATGAAGAGCGCCGCGTAGTAGGCCGCGATGTCGCGCTCGGCCTCCATCGCCGCGCGCTCGCGCTCCGACGAGATCGCGGCGAGCTCCGCGAGCACCGAGGCCGGCGTCTCGCGCGTCGACTGACCGTGCCGGCGCGCCCACTCCTCCTTGAGGAGCCGGTGGGCGACGAGATCCGGGTAGCGGCGGATGGGGGAGGTGAAGTGCAGGTAGTGCTCGGCGGCGAGCCCGTAGTGGCCGATGTTCTCCGTCGAGTAGATGGCCTGCATCATCGCCCGCAGGAGCAGCTGGTTCAGGGCGCGCTGCTGCGCGTGGCCCCTGAAGCGCCCCAGGAGCGCGTTCAGCGCCTGCGGCCCGGGCACCTCCGGCACCTCGAAGCCGTGCGACTCGGCGAGGTCGAGGAACGCCTGGAGCTTCTCCTCGTCCGGCACGTCGTGCACGCGGTAGATGGTGGGCAGCTCGCGCGCGCCGAACCAGCGCGCCACCGCCTCGTTCGCGGCGAGCATGAACTCCTCGACGATCCGGTGGGCGCGGTTGCGCGGCCGCTTCTCGATCGCGACGACCTGGCCGTCCTCGCCGAGCACGATCTTCGCCTCGGGGAGATCGAAGTCGAGCGCGCCGCGGCGCCCCCGCATGGCGGTGAGCTTCTCCTGCAGCTCCGCCATGAGCTCGAAGCGCTCCTTGAACCGCTCGCGCTCCGGGACGCGCTCGCCCGCGAGGACGTTCGCCACCTCCGTGTACGTGCAGCGCGCGGCGCTCCGCATCACGCCCTCGTAGACCTCCGCCGAGCGCGTCTCCCCCCGCTCGTCCAGGACGAGGTCGGCGACCATGCACAGCCGGTCCACGGCGGGGTTGAGCGAGCAGATGCCGTTCGAGAGCCGCTCGGGCAGCATCGGCAGCACCTGCATCGGGAAGTAGACGCTCGTCCCGCGCCGCGACGCCTCCGTGTCGAGGGCGGAGCCCGGCCGGACGTAGTGCGCGACGTCGGCGATGGCGACGACGAGCCGGTAGAGCCCCCTGCCCTTCGACCCCTCGAGCCGCTCCACGTGCACCGCGTCGTCGAAGTCGCGCGCGTCCTCGCCGTCGATCGTCACGAGGGGGAGCGCGGTCAGGTCGCGGCGGCCCTGGCGATCCTCGGGCCGGACGTGATCGGGGATCGCCTGCGACTCCGCCAGGACCGGCGCGGGGAACACGTCCGCGAAGCCCTTCGCGTAGGCGACCTTCAGCACCTCCACGCGCGGCTCGCCGGGGCGGCCGATGGCCTCGGCCACCTTGCCCTGCAGCCGCCCGGTGCCGGGCTCGAGCGCGACCTTCACCACGTCACCGTCCTGCGCCGCGCTCGTCTCCGGCACGGGCACGACCTCGCCGAGCTCCTCGTCCGCCGGGACGACGAAGCTGCGCGCGCCGCGCGCGTGGTAGGTGCCGATGAGCAGCCTGCGGCGGCGCTCCACGATCTCGACGAGCCGGCCCGCGGTGCGGCCGCCGCGCGCCGGCACGATCTCGACGCGGAGCAGGTCGCCGTCGAGCGCCTGCGACGCCTCGCCGGGCGGCAGGAACACGTCGTCGCCCTGGCGGTCGATGCGCGCCACGAACCCGTAGCCGTCCCGGTGCTTCTTGAGCGTGCCCACCACCTCGTTGCCACGGCCCGGCCGGCGCAGGCCGCGCCGCTCGCGGACCGGGGCGAGCGCGGCCGCCGGCGCCCCCGCGGGCTTGGCGCCCGGGAGCGAGAAGCGCTTCCCGTCCCGGTGAAGGAGCCCCTCGCGCGTGAGATCGCGCAGCGCCCGCTTCACCTCCGTCCGCTCGCCCGGGTGGAGCCTCGCCCGCTGCATGAGCTCGCGAACGGAGAGCGCCTTCCCCCCCGCGCGCCGCAGCTCCTCGACGATCGCGGTCCGCCGCCGCTCCTGGCCTTCGTGCGCCATGGTCAGTCTCCGAACAGCTGCCCGAGCCCCCCGCCCTGCTGCTGGGTCGGGAAGAAGGGGAAGAGCGCGCCCGCCAGGGAGCGCAGGTTGCGGGTCTGCAGCCAGACCTCGCCGGGGCCGGCGAACTCCGCCACGAGCGCCTCGCCCGAGAGCAAGGAGCGCACCCAGCCGCGGCGGCTCGCCTTGCGCACCTCGAACGGCATGCGCGCATCGAACGCCACGACGTGGCCCGTGTCCACGACATAGCGCACGCCGGCGGGGACCGCGCGGCGCACGATCGCGCCGAACGAGGAGAGCAGGATCGTGCCCTCGCCCGAGGCGCGGATGAAGAAGAGCCCTTCGCCGGCGAAGAGGCCGCGGAAGCCGGCGAACTCGGTGTCGAGCCGGACCTCCAGCTCCGAGGCCAGCCACGAGGACGACTGCACGAGCAGCGCGCGCCCGCCGAGCTCGACGCCGATGACGTCGCCCGGCACGGGCGGCGCGAGGATGACCTCTCCGGCGCCGCCCGTCGCGGTGAACGTCGAGACGAAGAGCGACTCGCGGGTGACCATCCGCTTCAGGGCGCCGACGAGCCCGCCCTGGAGCTGCGACTGCAGGTCGACGTTGCCGCTCATCGCCACCATCGCGCCCGCCTCGGCGCGGATCGACTGCCCGGGGGAGAGCTCGACGCGCGCCGACGCGAAGGCGCTGCCGCCGACGAGCTGGTAGCGCAGGGCGGCGCCGGCGGAGGTGGTCGCGAGGACCGGCGCGTCGTGCGCCGCCCCCGTCGTGGGCGTGGGGGCGAGGCGAGCGCCGCACGCCGAGCAGAAGGCGCCGGCGGCGACGGCCGCACCACAGGAGGGACACGTCATGGCGCGGGAGTCTACACGCGCGGCGCAGCGCGCACCGCAGGAAGAAGGGCGCCCGCGGTGTATAAACCCCTCGTGCTCACGCCCGCCGCCGCCCGCGCGCGCATCCTCGCCGCGCTGTCCGACCTCGCGCCGCTCCCCGCGGAGCGCGTCCCGCTCGAAGGCGCGCTCGGCCGTGCGCTCGCCGAGGACCTCTCCGCCGCGCGCGACGTGCCGGCGTTCGACGCCTCCACCATGGACGGCTACGCGCTGCGCGCCGCCGACGCGTCGCGCGCGGGCGCGCGCCTCCCCGTTGCGTTCGAGGTGTACGCCGGCCGGCCGGCGCCGGGACCCCTGCCGGCCGGGAGCTGCTGCCGGATCTTCACCGGCGCGCCGCTGCCCGAGGGGGCTGACACGATCGAGATGCAGGAGGAGGTGCGGCGCGCGGGCCGCACC
>NZ_JALCYX010000142.1:0-3998 GCF_022690695.1 Anaeromyxobacter sp. SG17 | reverse complement strand
CCGCGCACGTCGAGCCCGGCGCCGACGCCGGCGGGCCCGCGGCGCCGCCCGGGCCGGGGCGCGGCGACGCCGCGGTCGCGCTGCGCCTCGCCGGTCCGCGCGCGCTCGGCTTCGTCGTCGCCGTCGACCGGCTCGATCCCTCCGGCCTCCACGCGGCGGCGCCCGCCGGCGAGGTGACGCTCTCCGGGCGCGGCGCGCTCTCGGGCAGCGGGCTCGAGGACCTCCGGGGGGACGCGGTCGTCTCCATCGCCCGCTCGCGGCTCCGCGCGGGCGAGCTCGGGCCGGGCGAGCTCGTCGCGCGGGCCGAGGGCGGCGCGTACGACGTGCGCCGGCTCACGCTGCGCGCCCCCGGGCTCGCGCTCGACGGCGGGCTGCGCTGGCGCCCCGGCGGCGCGGTCTCCGGGAAGCTCACGGCGGACGCCGCCGATCTCGGCCGCGCGATGCGGAACCTCGGCGCGCTCCTCGGAGCGAAGCTCCCCGCGCTCTCCGGCAGGGCGCGGGTGGAGGCGGCGCTCACGGGGACCGAGCGATCCCCGGTGCTGCGCGCGACGGCCGACGCCCCGACGCTGCGCCTCGGCGAGCTCGCGCTCCGCGGCGTGCGGCTCGAGGCGGACGCCGCCGGGCCCCTCCGGCGCCCGGTGGTGCACCTCGCCGGGACCGCCGCGGCGGTGCGCTCGGGGAGCGACGACGTCGCGCGCGGCGTGGTGCTGAGCGCGCGGCTCGAGAAGGACGAGGCGGTCGTGTCGGCGACCGCGTCGCTGCCGGCCGTCGGCGACCAGCCGCTCGCGGTCGAGGCCCGCGGCACGCTCGGCCCGCGCCGGGACCGCGTCCTCGTCTCGCGCCTCGCGCTCGCGTACCCGGGCGCCCGCTGGGAGCTCACGCAGCCGGCGACGGTCCGGTTCGCGGGGCCCGCGGTGGACCGGCTGGAGCTCGTCTCCGGCGAGCAGCGCGTCGCCGTCGAGGGAGGGCTCGGCGCGCGCGGGACGCTCGACGCGCGCGCGGACCTCGTCCGCGTCGACCTGACGCGCCTCCCGCCCGGCGTCATCCCGCGCGGCCTCGGCGTCGCCGGGAGCCTCACCGCCGGGGCGCGGGCGACCGGCACCACCCGCCGGCCCCTGCTCGACACCCGCTTCGAGCTCTCGGGCGGCGCGGTGCGCGGCCTCGCTGGCCTCGACGCCACGGGCACCGCGAGCTGGGACGGGAAGGGGCGACGGGCCGCCGTCTCGGTCGCGGTGCAGCGGGCGGGCGGCGGCGCCGTGGACGTCACCGCGGACCTGCCGTTGCCCCTCGACCGCTCGCCGGCGGCGCGGCTCTCGGCGCGGGTGCGGGTGGAGGCGCTCCCGGTCGCCCCCGTGCTCGCGGCCGCGGGCGCCGCCTCGTCCCTCGAGGGGATCGCCGCGCTGGACGTGACGGTGGAGGGGACGGCCGGCGCGCCCCATCTCACCGCCCAGGGGTCGCTCGAGGGCGGGTCGTACGGCGACATCGGCCCGTTCGCGATCTCGCTCACGCTCGAGGACCCGGGGGAGCGGGCCGCGCTCCATGCCAGCGCGACCTACGGCGGGGCCCCGGCGCTCGCCCTCGACGCGGCCGCCCCGCTCGATCTCTGGGAGCTCGTCGCCCGTCCCGCCGACGCGGTCGCCGCCCTTCGCAGGGCGCCCGTGGAGGTGAGCGCCGTCGTCCCGAGCTTCGACGTCGCGGCGCTCGCCGGGGTGCTCGGCCTCCCCGAGGAGCTCCAGGGCACGCTCGACGCGCGGGCGACCCTCACGGGCACCGCCAGCGCGCCGCGCGGGAACGTGACCGTCGGGCTCGCGCACGCGGTGCTCGCGGGCTACCGCGAGGTGGGCGCGACCGTCGGGGTCGCGCTCGACGCGGCGCGGGTCGGCGTCACGGGCCAGGTCACGCTCGGCTCAGACGCGCTGCTCCGGCTCGACGGATCCCTCGCGGCCCCCCTCGAGCGGCTCCTCGCCGCCGAGCGTTTGCGGAGCACGCCGCTCACGCTCGACGCGGTCGTCCCGCGCGTGCAGCTCGCCCGGGCGGCGGGCGCGGACGTGCCGCTCGCGGGCGTCGTCGAGGGGCGCGTGTCGGCGGGAGGGACGCTCGCGGCGCCGGTGGTGCGAATCGATCTCGGCGGGAGCGGGATCGCGGTGGACGGGCGGCCGCTCGGCGAGGTCTCCGTGCGCGCCACCCACGAGCGGGCCCGCACCGAGGCGCACGTCGCGCTCCGCGCGGCGGCGGGCGGGACGATGGAGGCGAGCGGCGTGCTCGAGGCGCCGCTCGGGCTCGGCGCCGGCGGGCCACCCCTGCGCTCGGCGCCGCTCGACGCGCGGGTCGTCTCGACGGGGCTCGACCTGGGAGTCCTGCCCGCGCTCCTGCCGGGCGTCGTGCGCAGCGCCTCGGGGAAGCTCACCGCCGACGTCACGGCGCGAGGCCCGCTCGGCCGGCCGCGACCGCGCGGCAAGGTCCTCCTCGCCGACGGGAAGCTCGCGATCGCCGAGTACGGGGAGTGGACCGGCGTCCTGCTCGACCTCGAGGTGAACGACGACGCGCTCGAGCTGCGCCGGCTCTCCGCGCAGCGGGGCCGCGGACGGCTCGAGGTCTCGGGGTTCGCGCACGACCTCGCGTCGGCGAGCTCTCCGGTCGAGGCGCACCTCCGGGCCGAGACGCTCACCGTCACGCGGGACGGGCAGGAGCTCGCGAACCTCGACCTCCGCGCCGACGCGACCGGGACCTACACGGCGGACGCGCTGCGGCTCGAGGTGAAGGTCCCGGGCGGCACCGTCCGCCTCCCGTCGCGGACCCCGCGCACGCTCCAGCCGCTCGAGCAGCGCGACGACATCGTCGTCGGCCGGCGCGCCATCCGCGAGCGCCGCAAGCGCGCCGAGGCCGCGGCGGAGGTCGCAGCCGGGGCCCCGGCCGCGCCGCGGGCGAAGCCCTTCACGCTCGCCGTGCACGTCGTCGCGCCCGGCCAGCTGTTCGTGAAGAGCGACAGCCCGCTCGAGAACGTCGAGCTGAAGGCGGACGTGCGCTACGAGCTCGCCGGCGCGGGCTCCTACGCCTCGGGGGAGGTCTCCGTCGTGCGCGGGTTCGTGGAGCCGATCGGCGGCCGCCACTTCGACATCACGCGCGGCCGGATCCAGTTCACCGGCGGTCCGCCCGCCGCGGCGATGCTCGACGTCGAGGCGACCTACGACAACCCCGAGGCGGTCGTGACCGTGGCCGTCGCCGGCCCGCTGAGCGAGCCCGAGATCCGGCTCTCCTCGAAGCCGCCGATGGACGAGGGGCAGATCGCGATGCTCATCGCGACCGGCCGCACCGAGATCAAGCGCGGGTCGGGAGAGGTCGGCGCGCTCACCGGAGAGGAGGCCGGCAAGGCCGCCCTCGGCGCCGTCGCCACCCAGGCGTTCAAGAACCTGGTCGCCCAGAAGCTGCCCCTCGACACCGTCGCCCTCGACTCCGGCGCGCTGCGCGCCGGGAAGTACGTCACCGACAAGGTCTACATCGGCTACGTGCGGCGGTTCGACGCGAACGTCGAGCGCGGCGAGAACGAGAACGAGATGCGGGTCGAGTACCGCATCACGCCGCGCTGGACGGCGGAGGGGCGCTACGGCACGTCGGGATCGGGCGGCGCGAGCCTCGTCTGGTCGAAGGACTACTAAACGACAGTTCGTGATTCGCGATCACCTTCGGTGACGCGAATCACGCTGTCGTTTAGCCATGTTCGAACGGGGGCTGCGCCCTCATCATTCGTCACAAGTGCGGGTACTCGCCGGACGAGCGGCGGGTGTTTCGACCACGGCTCCCGTGCGCATGGCGGATTCGGGGCATCGACGGGGTCGGCGCAGCGCTCGTGCTCGACCCCGATGAACGCGGGAAGGCGTCGGAGCAGGCGAGCGTCTCGCCGTATCGAAACCGGGCCCAGCGACGGCGTGACTTCGCGCGGGGAGCTCGCGGACTTCTCGACGGCGCCTCCGCAGCTCGCCCCGAAGCACGCCCTGGAG
>NZ_JALCYX010000141.1:0-4295 GCF_022690695.1 Anaeromyxobacter sp. SG17 | reverse complement strand
CGCCCTCGGCGGACCTCGGGGGCCCGCCGCCGGCGGCCACGCGCTCGTGCATCCGCTCCTCGCTCACGTCAGTCCCGGGTCTTGAGCAGCGGGAACAGGATGACGTCGCGGATCGAGGCGGAGTCGGTGAGGATCATCGTCACCCGATCGATCCCGATGCCCTCGCCCGCGGTCGGCGGCATGCCGTGCTCGAGGGCGCGCACGAAGTCCTCGTCGTACGGCATCGCCTCCTCGTCGCCCGAGGCGCGCGCCTTCACCTGCGCCTCGAAGCGCGCGCGCTGGTCGGCAGGATCGTTGAGCTCGGAGAAGGCGTTCGCGCACTCCATGCCGCCCGCGAACAGCTCGAAGCGGTCGACGAGGCGCGGATCGGCGTCGCGCCTGCGCGAGAGCGGGCTCGTCTCGAGGGGGAAGTCGACCACGAACGCGGGCCGGTCCTTCGGGAGCTGGGGCTCGCCGAACACCTCGAAGGCCGCGGCGATCGCCTCGCCCGGGGACCGCTTCGCGGCCTGCTCGAGCTTCCAGGCGTCCTCCGATTCGTTCTCGCGCGCCGCCGCGCGCGCGAGCGCCTCGGCGAGCCCGCGGCCGGCGAGCGCGTCCTCGACCGAGAGCCCGAGGGCACGGGCGCCCACCTCGACGAGCGAGACGCGGGGGTACGGCGGGGTGAAGTCGATGGGCTGCCCCTGGAACGTCACCACCGGCGCGCCGGCGACCTCGAGGGCGAGCGCGTGGAAGAGCGCCTCGGTGAGCTTCATGAGGTCTTCCGCGGTCGCGTACGCCTCGTAGAACTCGATCGTGGTGAACTCGGGGTTGTGGCGGCGGTCGATCCCCTCGTTCCGCCAGATGCGGCCGATCTCGTAGACGCGATCGAAGCCGCCCACCACGAGCCGCTTCAGGTGCAGCTCGGTCGCGATGCGGAGCTTGAGGGAGAGGTCGAGCGCGTTGTGGTGCGTCTCGAACGGCCGGGCCGCCGCGCCGCCCGCCTCCTCCGGCTTGTGCAGGGTCGGCGTCTCGACCTCGAGGTAGCCGCGCCCGTCGAGGAAGCGCCGGATGGTCGAGACCGTCCGGGCGCGCTTCACGAAGGTGTCGCGCACGCCGGGGGTGGCGATGAGATCGAGGTAGCGCTGCCGGTAGCGCTGCTCGACGTCGCTGAGCCCGTGCCACTTCTCGGGCAGCGGCCGCATCGACTTCGTGAGGATGGTGAAGGCGGTCGCCTCGAGCGTGAGCTCGCCGGTCTTGGTGCGCGTGGCGGCGCCCTGGGCGGCGACGATGTCGCCGATGTCGAGGAGCTTGTAGATCTCGAAGTCCCGCTCGGAGACCCGATCCTTCTTGATCCACACCTGGAGCTCGCCGGCGGCGTCGCGGATCTTGAGGAAGGCGGCCTTGCCGAAGGGGCGGACCGCGAGGACGCGCCCGGCGATCGACCAGGCGCCGGGGTCCTTCGCGATCTCGTCGGCCGGCGCGTCGCCGTACCTGTCGCGCAGGTCCTTCGAGAGGTGCTCCGGGCGGTGCCCGTTGCCGTAGGGGTTCACGCCGAGGGCGCGCAGCGCCTCGGCCTTCTTCGCGCGATGCGCGAGGATCTCGCGCTCGGTCGCGCCGAGGTCGTCGCCGCGGGGGGGGTTGGGATCTCGCATGTCTCGGTTTCGACGGGGAAAAGCGTGCGGCGAGGCTAGTCGGGCTCGCCCGCCCCGTCAACGCGAGAACATCCGCGCGCCGCGCGGCGGATCGAGCGGGCGGCCAGCCGAACCGGCTCGCGCTCCTACCGCGGTGCGTACAGGCGGTAGTCGATCTCCGGGAAGATGTTGTCCTTCGTCTCGGCGTGGGCGAGCCACTCCGGGTCGATCTGCCCGGCCCGGAGCTGGTCATGCAGCCGCGTGAACCGGAGCACGTGCTCCTTCGTCCGGCGGATGGCGTAGTCCACCATCGTCCCGGTCTTCATGATGAAGGCCCAGTCCGAGGACTGGGCGAGGAGCAGCTCCCGCGCGGCCTGGTCGAGGGCGCGCCGCTCGAGGTCGCTCGGCTCCCGGTAGTCGCGGGCGAGCGCGATCATGCGCTCCGCCGCCTTGTGCAGGTGGCGGTAGATCCAGTCGTTCGAGCCGTCGAGCCAGACGCCGGCGTAGCCGCCCGCGCCCCAGGAGCAGAGCGGCGGCGTCGCGAGCTGCTGCTCGGGGTTCTCCCGGAGGTAGTCGCCGGGCGTGGCGAGCTTGAAGATGCGCTGGTCGAAGGCGATCTTCCGGATGAGGAAGTCGATGAAGAGCGGCCCCTCGTACCACCAGTGGCCGTAGAGCTCCGCGTCGTACGGCGAGACGACGATCGGCCTCACCCCGTCCATGCGCGAGGCGAGGTGCTCGATCTGCCGCTCGCGGTTGTACATGAAGTTGCCCGCGTGCTGCGCCGCCCGCTCCCGCGCGCGCGCCGGGTCGTAGGGCTCCTTGTGCGCGGTCTTGCCCGTGATGCGGAAGTACTTGATGCCGACGTTCTTCCGCTGCCCGGTCGGCTGGATGTACGGCTTCACGTACTCGTACTCGAGGTCCCACCCGACGTCGCGGTAGAACTCCCGGTAGTCCGGGTCGCCCGGGTAGCCGGACTCGGAGCTCCACACCTGCATCGACGACTCGGCGTCCCGCCCGAACGCGGCCGGCCCGGTGGGCGTGAAGATCGGCGCGTAGACGCCGTAGCGCGGCCGCGGCGTCGCGTCGGTGATGCCGTGCGTGTCGACGAAGAAGTAGCGGATGTTCTCCTCGGCGAGGAACGCGTCCGCGCCGGGGAAGTAGCCGCACTCCGGCAGCCAGATGCCCACCGGATCCTTGCCGAAGTGGCGGCGGTGGTGGCGCGCGGCGACCGCGATCTGCGCGCGCACCGCCTCCGGGTACGGCTGCATGAGCGGCAGGAAGCCGTGGGTCGCGCCGCAGGTGACGATCTCGAGCCGCCCCGCCTCCTCGAGGCGGCGGAACGCGCCCACGAGGTCCCGGCGGTAGCGGTCGTTGAAGAGCTGGCGCAGCTCGCGGAACTCGCGCTGGTGGTGGAGGGCGAGGCCGTGGAAGGTGCCGTCGTTGCGGGTGCGGTGGACCTCCTTGTCCGCGAGCTCGCAGAGCGTGTCGAGCCGCCGCGCGTAGCGGGACATGAGCAGCTCGTCCCGGAGCATCGCGACGAGCGGCGGCGTCATGGTCATCGAGATGCGGAACGGGATCCCCTCGTCCGTCGCGCGGTCGAAGACCCTCAGGAGCGGCAGGTACGTCTCGCTGATCGCCTCGTAGAGCCAGTCCTCCTCGAGGAACTCGTCGTACTCCGGGTGGCGGACGAACGGGAGGTGCGCGTGGAGGTGGAGGGCGACGTAGCCGAGGACGTCCTGGGCCATCTAGGCGCCCTCCCCGGCTCCGAACCCTCCGAACGGCGAGGTCGGCGACGACACGCCCGGAGAGGTCGGCCGTCCGCCCACGCCGCCCGCGCTGCCTCCGGTGCGGGCGGCGAAGCGCGACCAGTCGCTGAGGCGCGCGAGGAGCGCCCGCGCCTCCTCCGAGAACGGTCCGCCCGCGTGGCCGGGGCCGAGGAGCCGCCCGAGCGGGATCTCCCACGGGATGCGGATGAAGCGGTCGTCGATCACCGGCGAGGGGCCGAGCGGCGGCAGCATCATCTCGTTCGAGCCGCGTCCGAGCTGCCGGTCCTGCCCGCCGCGATCGACGGCGTGGATCTCGGCCCGGTACACGCGGCCGGGCTCGAGGTCGTGCACGTAGAAGCCGGTCGCCTCGAGCGCGAAGTCCAGCGTGCGCACCGGCTCCCAGCCGCCGCCGCTCCGCGCGAAGATCCGGAGCTCCGCCCGCGGGTGGTCGAGCCCGGCGAACGCCCCCTGCGCGGTGCCCTGCGAGAAGTCCCAGTAGAGGAAGAGCGTCCGCGGATCGCGCGGGAGCGCGACGAACGCGTCGTCCCCGTAGCCCCAGGGCAGCTCGCCGAGGTTCTCCTCGTACGGCGCGCCCCCCGCGCCCTCGGGGGCGCCCTCGCCCTCCTCGACGGCGCGGAAAGCCTCCGGCGCGTCCGAGGTCGTCTCGGTCATGGGGCGCGGGGCCTCGCGCACCGCCTCCTCCCCGCGCACCCGCGCGACGAAGTAGCCCTCCGGGTCCGGCGCGGCCTCGCCCGGCTTGCCGTTGCCCACCTTCTTGCGGCGCGCCCGCGCCGCCGAGACGCTCGCCGCGACCCCGGCCACCGCGCCGGCCGCCGCGCCCGCCACCGCCGCAGCCACCTTGGCCGCCCGGCGCGTGCGGGGCGCCTTGGCGGCCTCGCGGACGCCCTCCGCGACCTCG
>NZ_JALCYX010000140.1:0-4514 GCF_022690695.1 Anaeromyxobacter sp. SG17 | reverse complement strand
CTCTCGGCCGACGTCGCCGCGCTGGGGCTGCCGGCGGAGTGGGGGACGGCCGCGCCGCCCGGCGGCGCCGACGCGCTCCGCGCCGCGCTCGCGCCGCGCGTCGCGCGGCTCTCCCCGGCGCAGCAGCGCCTCGCGCGCCACGTGCCCGAGTTCGTGGCCGCCCGCTCGGGCGATCTCGCGACGGCGCTGTGGCTCGCGCGCGCCGAGCACGGCGACGCGCTCGATCTGCCGGGATTCCTGCTCGCCGTCCTCGACGCGCTCCTCGCCGCCGGGCGCGAGCGCGACGCGCTCGCCTACGCCCGCTTCATGCTCGACCTGCGCTTCGACTGGGAGCGCCTCTACCGGGAGCCGCAGCTCGCCTACGGGTTCACTCGCGTGCGCGAGCCGAACCCGCTCGTGTGGCGGCTCCTCGAGGAGCTGGGCGCGCGCGGCGTGCGCCTGCGCGTCCTGGAGCTCGGCTGCGGCGTGGGGAACGACGCCTTCGGCTTCCTCGGTGCGCCGGGGGTGGACGGCTACGCGGGCGTCGACGTCTCGCAGGACGCGCTCGCCGCCTTCCAGGCGCGCGTGGACCGCGAGCCGCCGCCCGTCGTCCCCGCGCTCGTGGCCGGGGACTTTGCCGAGGTGCTCGAGCGGCCGGACACGCCCGCGGCCGGCGCGAACCTCGTCTACTCGTACTCGAGCCTGCACTACTTCTCGTCCGGCGAGCTCGCTCGCATCTACGCGCTCGTGCGCCGGCTGCTGCTCGCCGGCGCGCCAGCGGGGGACCGGGGGGCGCAGCTTCCTCGCGCCCCCCGGCAAGAGCTCGGATTCTTCGCCTTCGGGATCAAGGGCGCGGGCTCGGTATGGGAAGGGCAGGGGCTGCCGCTCTATCGGCCCGACGTGTGGGTGAACTGGGACGGCCAATCGCGCTGGTTCCCGTCCCGGGAGGCGCTCGCCCGCCAGCTCGACCGTGCGGGGTTCGAGATCCGGTTCCACGAGCTGCACGAGCACTGGGGGTACAGCGAGCACGGCAGGCGGGACGTCTTCCACTACGTGCTCTGCTCGCCCCGCGCCGGGGAATGACCCTCC
The DNA here is from genome assembly GCF_022690695.1 of Anaeromyxobacter sp. SG17. Lineage (NCBI taxonomy): Bacteria > Pseudomonadati > Myxococcota > Myxococcia > Myxococcales > Anaeromyxobacteraceae > Anaeromyxobacter > Anaeromyxobacter sp. SG17. Next base: position 3,446 of record NZ_JALCYX010000140.1, on the reverse strand, counting down.
TTCGCGCGAACGTTCCCTGGCCGCCGAGCGCAAGCGCGCGGAAGGGCTTGACTCTCGAACGCGCACCCGTATAATCCGCCGCCCTTAAGACGGGATTTGTCCACACGCGCCCGGTTCCACGATTCCGGCGCGTTTTTGTTGGGAAAAGAGCTCGCTCAAGATGCCGACGATCAGCCAGCTGGTGCGCAAGGGGCGCGAGAAGCTCCTCACGAAGAAGAAGGCGCCCGCGCTCAAGGAGTCGCCGCAGAAGCGCGGCGTCTGCACGCGCGTGTACACGACGACGCCCAAGAAGCCGAACTCGGCGCTCCGCAAGGTCGCCCGCGTTCGCCTCACGAACGGCTTCGAGGTGACGAGCTACATCCCCGGCGTGGGCCACAACCTGCAGGAGCACTCGGTGGTCCTCATCCGCGGTGGCCGCGTGAAGGACCTCCCGGGCGTCCGCTACCACATCGTCCGCGGGACCCTCGACGCCGTCGGCGTGCAGGGCCGCAAGCAGAGCCGCTCGAAGTACGGCGCGAAGCGCCCGAGCTAGCTCGAGAAGGATAAGGTCCGATGCCTCGTCGTCGCGAAGTCGAGAAGCGGAAGATTCTGCCCGATCCGAAGTTCCAGGACCGGATCGTGGCGAAGTTCGTCAACAACCTGATGCGCGAGGGGAAGAAGTCCACCGGCGAGCGCATCATCTACGGCGCGTTCGACCAGGTCGAGCAGAAGCTCAAGGACGATCCGCTCAAGATCTTCAAGAAGGCCCTCGACAACGTGAAGCCCGTCGTCGAGGTCAAGAGCCGCCGCGTCGGCGGCGCGACGTACCAGGTGCCGGTCGAGGTCCGCCAGGATCGGCGCACCGCGCTTGCAATGCGCTGGCTGATCGATTACTCGAAGGCCCGCGGCGAGAAGACGATGCAGGAGAAGCTCGCCGGCGAGATCATCGACGCTGCGAACAACCGCGGGAACGCGGTGAAGAAGCGCGAGGACACGCACAAGATGGCCGAGGCCAACAAGGCCTTCGCGCATTACCGGTGGTGAGAGGGTAGGAGGAGGATCGAGGAAGAGCAGGGGTCGGCGCTGCCGGCCGGGGTTCTCGAGCACGGTAGGACCCGCTTCGCTCTTTGACAGCTCGGTCGGTAACGCGGTGTCGCCGGAGGGATCCGGCGGACCGGTCTTGCGCACGCACGAAGGATTCGAAGGAACGAACAGATGCCCCGCACCAGTCCACTCGAGCGTTATCGCAACTTCGGCATCATGGCGCACATCGATGCCGGCAAGACGACTACGACCGAGCGAATCCTCTTCTACACCGGCGTCACGCACAAGATCGGTGAGGTCCATGAGGGCACGACCGTCATGGACTGGATGGAGCAGGAGCGGGAGCGCGGCATCACCATCACGTCGGCCGCGACGACCGCGTTCTGGCGCGAGCACCGGCTGAACATCATCGACACCCCCGGGCACGTCGACTTCACCATCGAGGTGGAGCGCTCGCTCCGCGTGCTCGACGGCGCGTGCGCGGTGTTCGACGCGGTGCAGGGCGTCCAGCCGCAGTCCGAGACGGTCTGGCGGCAGGCGGACAAGTACAAGGTCCCCCGCATCTGCTTCATCAACAAGATGGACCGCATCGGCGCCGACTACTTCCGCGCCGTCCAGACCATCCAGCAGAAGCTCGGCGCCCGCCCGGTGTCGCTCCAGATCCCGATCGGCGCGGAGGACAAGTTCCGCGGCATGGTCGATCTCATCAAGATGAAGGGCATCACCTTCGACGATGAGACGATGGGCGCGAAGTACCAGGAGGTCGAGATCCCGGAGAACCTCCGGGAGCAGGCCGCCGAGTACCGGTCCAAGCTCGAGGAGGCCGCGGCCGAGGTCGACGACGCCCTGATGCACAAGTACCTCGACGGCCACCCGCTCACGGCGGAGGAGCTCCTCCGCGGCCTGCGCAAGGGCACGCTCGAGATGAAGTTCTTCCCGGTCATCTGCGGGACGGCCTTCAAGAACAAGGGCGTCCAGCAGATCCTCGACGCAGTGGTCGACTTCCTGCCGAGCCCGCTCGACGTCCCGGCGGTGAAGGGCGTGACGGCGAAGGGCGACGAGGTCACGCGCGCCACCGCCGACTCGGAGCCGTTCGCGGCCCTCGCGTTCAAGATCATGAACGACCCGTTCGTGGGGAACCTCACGTTCTTCCGCGTCTACTCGGGCAAGCTCGAGGCGGGCTCCTACGTCTACAACGCGACGAAGGACAAGAAGGAGCGCATCGGCCGCCTCCTCCAGATGCACGCCAACAAGCGCGAGGAGATCAAGGAGGTCTACGCGGGCGACATCGCCGCGGCGGTCGGCCTCCGCGCGACCACGACGGGCGACACGCTCTGCGACGAGTCGGCCGCGGTCATCCTCGAGCGGATGGAGTTCCCGGAGCCGGTGATCCACGTCGCCATCGAGCCCAAGTCGAAGGCCGACCAGGACAAGATGGGCGTCGCGCTGAACCGCCTCCAGATGGAGGATCCGTCCTTCCGCGTCCACACCGACGAGGAGACGGGCCAGACGATCATCGGCGGGATGGGCGAGCTCCACCTCGAGATCCTCGTCGACCGCATGTTCCGCGAGTTCAAGGTCGAGGCGAACGTCGGCAAGCCGCAGGTCGCCTACCGCGAGACCATCACGAAGCAGGTCGAGTCCGAGGGCCGCTACATCCGTCAGACCGGCGGCCGCGGCCAGTACGGCCACTGCTGGCTGCGCCTCATCCCGCAGGAGCCGGGCAAGGGCTTCGAGTTCGTGAACGCCACGGTCGGCGGCTCGATCCCGAAGGAGTTCATCTCCCCGATCCAGAAGGGCATCGAGGAGGCCATGACGAGCGGCGTGCTCGCCGGCTACCCGGTGGTCGACATCAAGATCGAGGTCTTCGACGGCAGCTACCACGACGTCGACTCGTCCGAGATGGCGTTCAAGATCGCCGGCTCGATGGGCTTCAAGGACGGCGCGGCGAAGGCGAAGCCCATCCTGCTCGAGCCGATCATGGCGGTCGAGGTCACGACGCCCGACGACTACATGGGCGACGTCATCGGCGACCTGAACTCGCGCCGCGGCAAGATCCAGTCGATGAACCCCGGGACGGGCGTCCAGATCATCGAGGCGCTCGTGCCGCTCGCGGAGATGTTCGGCTACGCCACCGACCTCCGCTCCAAGACGCAGGGCCGCGCCACCTACTCGATGCAGTTCAAGCACTACGCGCAGGTCCCGAGCAACATCGCGGAGACCATCGTCTCCAAGGCGAAGGGCACCGCTGCGGCCACGAAGTAGCCGCCAGACCTCGGACAGGAAAGAGAGGAAGTCATGGGCAAGGAGAAGTTCGAGCGCAGCAAGCCGCACGTGAACGTGGGGACGATCGGTCACGTCGACCACGGCAAGACGACGCTGACGGCCGCCATCACGAAGTACTGCGCGACGAAGGGCCGCGC
>NZ_JALCYX010000014.1:0-82232 GCF_022690695.1 Anaeromyxobacter sp. SG17 | reverse complement strand
GGGCCTGCGCGTCGCGGGCCGCCGCTGGCGCAGCGCAGCGCCGCGCGGCCGGTCGCGCCGGCCCGGGCGGGCGGCGATCGCGGGGGGCGCCGTCTTCACCGCGTCCTCGCGCAGCGCCTCGCGGCGCGGGCGGCGCCTCGGCAGCGGGGCCGCGTCGAGCCGCTCGAGCGCGTCGAGCATCGCCTGCCGCATCGCGCCCTGGTGGCGGAGGATGGCGCTCACGTGTCCGGCGGGCAACCAGCGCAGCTCGGCGCCCCAGTGCTCGGCGATGCGCCGCATTTCCGACGGCGGCACGAAGCCGTCGGAGGCGGTGCCGACCACGATGGCCGCCTCGGGATAGACGGGCGCCGGCAGGCAGGTCACCGAGAACTGCGCGGCCATGGCGAGCAGCGCCTCGCGCACGGACTCCTCGCTCTCGCCCTCGCCCGCGAGCTTCGGCCAGGAGGGCACGTGCCGGAGCACCCCCGCGCGCAGGACCGAGTCCGGCGAGCAGGCCGGCGCGACCGGCACCACCGCCACGGGGAACGACGCCGCGGCGCCGACCATCGCCGCGAGCTGGCCGCCCATGCTGTAGCCCGTCACGCCCACCCGCTCGGCGCCGACCGCGTCGCGCAGCCAGCGCAGGAGCGCGCGGCCCTCGAGGAAGGTCGCGGCCGCCATGAGGTGCATGTCGGCGACGGAGCGGACCGCGTGACGGAGCTGCGCCTCCGGACGGCGCGCGCCGTAGTACGCGTTCTCGAGCACCGCCGCGCCGACGCCGTGCGCGAGCAGCGGCTCGGCGAAGCGCAGCCGCATCCCGAAGCCCTGGTCGCCCGAGGCGGCGAGGTGCACGAACACGCCGCGCAGCTCGCCCTCGGGGAGGAGGAGCTTCACTCGCGCCGTGCGCGCGCAGGGAGGCAGCCGCTCCTCCGGGCTCTCGAACGTCCCGTCGCGGACGATCCCGCCGTGCGCACGCCTGCTCGGTGAGAGCCGGACGTCGATGGGCCGCGTCCTGCGCCGGAGCAACAGCTCCGGATCGGCGGACGCGCAGATCGCGCGATCACCCCAGCCGTCCTCGAAGAAATGGTGTCCCCGGATCGCAACGCCGAAGATGAGATCCAAGAGATGCATGGTCGCGCTCCGCAAAAACGATAGTGCGGGACGCGCCGACGCGCGCCCCCACGGGCGGCGGGGCGAGCGGTCGATCGCGGGAAGCTGTAATCGTGGGAGGCCCGCGCCGGGACGGACGAAGCGAGCGGGCGAGCGGCGTGGGGCCGACCGCGGGAACGAGCCCGGGCCTCAGCTCCGGTCGAGGATCTTGAGCGCGAACATCCCGACGAGGAAGCCGTACACCGCGTGCTCGGGCCGCTGGGCGTGGTGGACGATCTCGGCGACCGTGCGCGTGCCGTCCACCCTGGGCAGCGTCTCCGCCTCCCAGCGCTCGAGCTCGACCTCGTGCAGCCCGTAGGCCGGCTGCGGGCTCGGGATGAGCCGGTCCTCCGGGCTGAGCAGGCGGAAGAGCCGCTCCGGCTTGTAGAGCTTCTTCACGCCGCGGACGATGAGGTTCGCCGGGTGGAGGTCGATCTTGATCGCCTCCTGGGCGGCCCGGTCGGTGAAGTGCATCCGGTACTCGCCCTCCTCCCAGCCGAACACGGAGTAGACGATCGCCTTCACCTGCTGGGCGAGGTAGTAGAGCTTCTCGGTGTCCTTGAGGAGCTTCATCTCCACGAGGATGTCGCCGGTGCGCCGGCCGGAGCGATCGGCGGCGGCCTGGCACTCCTCGAGCTGGGCGGTGGTGATCTTGCCCACGCGCACGAGGAACGGGCCGAAGCGGTCGGTGACGAGGTTCGAGATGGCGAAGCAGGGCCGCCCCTTCTCGAAGTAGATCGTCTTCTTGACCTTGCCCTTCTGCAGGGTCAGCTCGCCGGTCTGCTGCGCGAGGTGGAAGGCGGTGATGAGCTCGGGGACGTTGTCCTCGAGCCGTCCCTCGGTGCGGGACAGGTCGGGCCCCGGGCGGCTCGGAGGCGGGCGCGGCGGGGCGGGGCGGGGCGGCGGACGCGCGGGGCTCCCCACCGACGCGGCCGTCACCGTCTCGCCGCGGAGCACCGCCGAGACCTTGCCGTCCTCGGTGAGGACCACCTTGCCGGTGAGCTCCATCGGCTCGAGGGGCTCGTCCGCCTCGACCGCGACCTCCACGTCGAAGTCGTTCCCGTGGAGCGGCGGAGGCGCCGGGGTGCGCGTGGGCGCGGGCGTCGTCGCCGGCAGGAGCGCGCGCAGCGCCAGCACGAGCTTGTGCGCCTCGAACGGCTTCTCGAAGTACTCGGCCGCGCCGTGCTGGGTGCGCGCGTCCGTGGCGGCGCGGCCGCCCTTGAACACGCCCGTCATGAAGACGAACGGCACCCTCGCGTTCCGGAGCGCGTGGGCGACGTCGTAGCCCATCATGTCCGGCAAGAGGACGTCCACCACCGCGGCGGCGGGCTTCTCGGTCGCGACCTTGGAGATGGCGGTGTGGCCCTTGCCGACGGCGATGGGGGTCCACCCCTCGGCCTCCATCAGGCGGGCCAGCAGGGAGAGCAGCTCGGCGTTGTCGTCGACGAGGAGGATCTTCGGCCGCACGGTCCCGGCACGATACCGGTGGGGGCACATCGGATCAACGCGTGCGCCGGTGTGGCCGCGCGGCCTACCGGCCGCATCGCTCGCTCCGGAGGCGGGGCACGCCCCGCGCTCGCGCGAAGGAGAGTCGGCCCCGGCGTCGATCCGACCGCCGGGGCCCGGGCCCCGCCCCGCCCTAGAAGATGACCTGCCCGAAGAGGACCGCCCGATCTCCCGTCCGCACCGCCTTCTGCGATTGATCGAGCTCGTAGTTGGCGATGAGCCGCGCCTTGATCGGCAGGAGGTCCACGTAGGCGCCCACCGTGTAGCGCTCGTTGCGATCGCCGGCGGTCGTGCGGTTGCGGTCGAAGCGCTCCGCCCGGAAGACCGGGCCCACGTTCCAGGGGGTCTTCCCGTACACCCCCGCGTACCAGCCGCGCGCGAGCGCGTCCGAGCGCGCGCCGGTCGCGGCGGTGAAGACGTCGCGCTCCGACTGGATGAGCTCGGCCGCCGCGAAGAGATACGGGGTGTCGAGCGTCGCGTCCGCGCCGTAGGTCAGGAAGTAGAACGAGGTGTCGTCCACCGCGGCGCCGACGCCGTCGAAGCGGCCGTTCGCGCCGAGGCCGGCGAGCTGACGCCCGTAGCCGTACGACCCTCCCGCGCGGACGGTCGTCCTGCCGGCCGCGAGCGAGAGCCCGGCTCGGCCCCACACGTTCTTCTCGTCGAGATCGTCGCGCCGGCTGGGGCCCGCGCCGTTCACCACCGAGGCGGCGAGGTCCGCGCCGAGCCCGCCGGCGATGCTCCACCGCCCCACCACCCCGAGGCCGAGGTCGCGCGCGTCGGAGCTCGCCGTGAGGCTCGAGGTCGTGGTGGAGCGCGCGAGCGCCGCCACCACGTACGAGCTCGTCACCCACAGGAGCTTCGTGTCGCTCTCCGGCTGCTCGTAGCCGAAGGGCGTCTTCCACTGGCCGGCACGCAGCTCGAGCCCGGGCAAGAGCGAGAAGCCCTGGAGCGCCGCGTAGGCGTCCTTCACCGAGGCGTCGGCGGCGTCGAAGAGGAAGGAGTAGGCGACGTGCGGCGTCACCTCGCCGCGCGCGCCGATGCGGGCGCGCCGAAGCTCCACGGTCGAGGTGGTCGCGCCGGGGGTGGGCGCGTCGAGGCGCGAGGCCTGGACGTTGAGCACGCCGTAGAACACGGGGGAGGTCTTCTCCTGCGCGCGGGCGGGCGGGGCGAGCAGGGTGGCGACGGCCGCGAGCGCGGCGAGCGAGAGGCGGAAGCTCATGGGTCTTCTCCGGGAGGTCTTTAGGGAACGCCGTTCACTGGCCGGGCGTGTAGATCTGGTCGAAGACGCCGCCGTCGGCGAAGTGCGCGGCCTGCGCCTTCTGCCAGCCGCCGAAGGCGTCGATGGTGACGAGCTCGAGCCTGGGGAAGCGGGCCGCGTGGCGCGCCGCGACCGCCGGATCGCGGGGCCGGTAGTAGTTCCTCGCGGCGAGCTCCTGGCCCTCGGGCGTGTAGAGGAACTCGAGGTACGCCTGCGCGAGCGCGCGGGTCCCGTGCCGGTCGGCGTTCCGCTCCACCACCGCGACCGGCGGCTCCGCGAGGATGCTCGAGCGCGGCACCACGATCTCGAACTTCCCCTTCCCGAGCTGCTCCACGGCGAGGAACGCCTCGTTCTCCCAGGCGAGGAGCACGTCGCCGAGCCCGCGCTCCACGAACGTGATGGTGGAGCCGCGGGCGCCCGAGTCGAGCACCGGCACGTTCCGGTACAGGGACCTCACGAACTCGCGCGCCTTCGCCTCGTCGCCGCCGCTCTTCTTCACCGCGTGCGCCCAGGCGGCGAGGTAGTTCCAGCGCGCGCCGCCCGAGGTCTTCGGGTTCGGGGTGATCACCTGGACGCCGGGCTTCACGAGGTCGTCCCAGTCGCGCAGGCCCTTGGGGTTCCCCTTGCGCACGAGGAAGACGATGGTCGAGGTGTAAGGCGACGCGCGCTCCGGCAGGCGCTTCTGCCAGTCGGCGGGGAGGAGCCCCCGCGCGGCGATCGCGTCCACGTCGTAGGCGAGGGCGAGGGTGACCACGTCGGCCTCGAGCCCGTCGATGACGGCGCGCGCCTGCTTGCCGGAGCCGCCGTGCGACTGCCGCACGCTGAGGTCCTGGCCGGTCTTCGCCTTCCACCTGGCGGCGAACGCCCTGTTGACCGCGTCGTACAGCTCGCGGGTCGGGTCGTACGAGACGTTGAGCAGCTTCGCCTCGCCCCCCGCCGATTCCGTGGCCCGTGCCGGCGCCGCGCCGAGCGCGACTGCTATGAGCGCGGCCGCGGCGGCGTTCCTCCACAGCTTCGATTCCCCTCTCGTCATGACACTCCCCTGGGTTGCGTGACGGCCGAACGGCCGGACGTCCGTTATAACGGACATCCTAGATAACGGCGGGCCGTCCGGTCAAGCGGACGGTCCCGAGGGCGTGCGCCCTGCGGGCCTTTCAGCAGAGGAGTGGGGAATGCCGCAGGCTGCTAGTAGCGCTCTGCGAGGTACGCCCAGCGCGCTGCGATCCACTCGCGCGCGTAGGCGACCTCGTCTTCATACGAGTGCCAGTCCGTCCGTCCCCAGTTTTCGAAGAACGCGCGCTGCTCGCTCCCCCAGCGCGCGTCGTCGCGCCACGCGGCCGCAGCCGTCTCTGCGACGAGCCGATCGTACTCGGCGATCACCGCTTCGACGGGCACCCGCTCCCGCAGCGCCGTGCCCAGCCGTGCGCGCGTTCCCGTGTCGAAGGGAGGCGCGAGGAGGCGCTCGAAAAGGTGGTTCTTGTCAGTGAACTCCGTCGAGTTCTCCGGGCCTCTTAGAAAGGTCTGCCAATTCCGGCCGAGGCTCCCCGAGTAGTCCCACACCGTCGCTCGCCATGGGCCACCTCGCGGATCGTGATAGAGGAACGTGTTCTTTCCGACGCAATCGGTCGAGTACGTGAGCATCGCGAGCACCCACCAGTCGCGCAGCTCGTCCACGTCAGCCGTCTCCGGGAGCGCCGCCGCGAAGGTCGCGTCATCGGCCGTCGCGACGAGCTGCACGAAGGCGTCGAGGTCGTCGAAAGCGCCAGGTTCCCCCTCGAGCGGTGTGCCCTCGTCCTTCTCGTACCCGTCGTGCCACGTGACCTTCGGCTGGCCCTCCGGCCCCGTCTCGCGGAAGTTTGCGAACCAGGACATCGCGAAGTACAGGTTCCCGTCGCCGTCGAGGCCGTGCTCCTCGAGCACCTGGCCCGCGATCTTTTCGCTCATCATGTAGACGCCCCGGAACTCGCCGTTGAGGTAGAGGACGGCACTCGCGGTGCGCACGTCGATGGGGTGGTCGGCGACGAGCGACCAGAGCCCGAGGGCAAGACGGTTCCGGATGAGCGTCTGATCGTCGAAGGTCGTGACGAGCAGGATCTTCTTGCGCGGTGGGAACCCGAGGACGGGGTCCGAGAACGCTCCACCCGGGAACGAGAGGGTGAGGCTCTTCTTTGGGTAATTCAGCGAAATCGCGCCGCGATACTTCACGTCCAGTGAATAATTCGTCCCTCTGTACGTGAGCATCGCCGGAACGTAGTCCACGTCCGAGAGTGCCGCCTCATCCACCTGCAGGTGGAACACGGGAAGCCCGTACTCTTCGGTGTATCGGGCCGGGTCCGGCGGAGTGTTCGCGGTCGCGTTCCAGCGGTCAGCGATCCCGAGCTGGAGCTGCGCCCCGATCTTGCCCGGCACGCGAACGCTGACACGGTACACCCCCGCGTCGGCGAGCCCCGTCTGCCAGACGATCTCTCCTGCGAGAGGATCGAGCCGCGCCGCCGCGGGGAGCCCCTCCAGCACGAGGTCAGCCGGCGGAGCAGCGCCGTTCCTGCACCCCACGGAGAGCTGCAGCCGCTCCCCCTCCACGATCCAGGGAGGGCCCGCGAGCGTGATCTCGCACTCAGGCGGAGCAGGGGGCGGAGCGACCGGATCGAGCCCCGCTTCCGGCGCTTCCCGCGAGCACGCTACGACCGAGGCGACCGCGACTAGCACCAGCACCGGCGAGGTGGAACGCAGCGCTCGGGTCATCGCTCGGACAGCCTCCGAGCGGACAGGTAGTTGTTTGTGTGAAAGTGTGAACCTCCTCAGCCGGGCCGAGCCTCATCGGGACCGCCGTATTTGCACGGATCACGGCCCCCCCGATGCACCAAGCCGCCCGAGCGAAGCAGCGTCGGTGTCGCGTCCAGCCTCCCGAGGGGCGCGCCGGACGGGCGTCGCCTGGCCGACCCACCGCACGTAGGTTTCGCCGCGGAGGTCCCGATGCGGGCGAACGTGCTCCTGGCGGTGGTCGTTCTGTCGGCGTGCGGGAATCCAGGCGCGAAGGACGGCGTCGGGACCGGCAGCAGCCGCCTCTCGGACGCCGACGTGACCCGCCTCACCTGCGTGAGGGCTCCCGAGCTACCCGCGCCGGCGCCCACCGGCGGGTCGTGCGCCGGGATCACCGTCCCGGCGCTTCCCCCCGCGATCAACGCGAGCCTTCCCGCCTTCGGCGCGGGTGCGGTGTGCACGGCGGCCACCACCGATGGCACGGGCGCGGTCGCGGCGGGCCTGCTCTACGGGCCGACCTACGCCACCGGCGCATTCGCGGTCTGGAGGGCCGACGGCACGCAGGCCTGGTACGCGGCGGATCCCGCGAAGCTCTTCGGGGGCGCCGAGGTGTTCGGCGGGCCTTCCGGCTTCCTCGCGTACCGCCACGCCTCGGGCGCGGCGACCTTCACCTCCGACGGGCGGACGACGCCGGTCTCGGCGGATCCATGGCCATCCGGCTTCACGCTCCTGCAGCAGCGGGCGGGCTATTCGGGACCCTACGCGGTCGCGCCGGACGGCGCGGGCGGCGCGCTCGTCGTCTCCGCCGGGCCGGGGGACGCGGAGGGTGAGAACGGGATCTACGCGGCGCGCTTCGACGCCCGCGGCGCGCTGCGCGCGTTCTTCACGGTCGAGGTCTCGCGCCGCGAGGCGGACGCGCCGGTGCTCCGCTCCTCCGTCGCCCTCGCCGTCGGCGCCGACCCCGCCGGGCACATCCTCGTCCTCTGGTCGGGCGTCACGCCGTGCGCGCCGGGCGCGGTCGCCGCGCGCTGGTTCGACGCAGACGGCGCGCCGCTCGGGCCGCCGTTCGACGCGGGCGTCGCCGCGCCGGGGACGCTCGTCGCGCTCCTCGACGGGAGCCTCGCCCTGCAGGACGGCGCGGGCGCGTTCGTGCGGCGCTTCGAGGCGGGCAAGCTCGCTGGCGGTCCCGTCCCCGCGTGGCTCGCCGCGGCGGGCGGCGCCGCGCTGCACCGGGTGCTCGGGGGTCGCGCCTACGCGCTCGCGCGGAGCGCGCCCGACGGGAGCGGCGCCTGCGCGCAGACGCTCGAGATCGTCGCGCCGGACGGCGAGGTGTGCGGCACGCTCGCCCTCCCGGGCGCGGCGGCCTGCGAGCGCTTCCCCTGGCGCGCGCCGCCCGCGCCGTGGATCGGTCCGGACGGCACCCTCGTGCAGGAGGTGGCCGGCACGCTCGAGAGCGAGACCGCGTGCACCTGGCGCTTCTGGCCCGCGGCGCTGCGCTGAACGTCAGCGCGCGGTGCCCTCCGGGAGCGGCGCCCCGCCGTCCGCCAGCGCACCGCGCGGGCGCAGGAAGAGCACCGCCAGCGTGAGCGCGGCCGCGGCGGCGACCACGCCGGCGATGGCGCGGGAGAGCGGGACCCCCGCGTCCTCGTGCAGCGCGGCCACGAGGGTCGGAGTGACCGCGGCGACGAGCGCGCCAACGTGGTAGGCGACGCCCATCGAGCGGGCGCGCACGTGCGGGGGGAAGAGCAGCGTGAAGAGCATGGGCGTCACGCCGGAGGTGCCCGCCCCGAGCACGCCGGCGAGGAGCGCACCCGCCCACAGGAGGCCGGGAGCGAGGCCGACGTGGAGCGGCAGCGCCGGCAGGAGGAGGACGAGCGGAATTGCGAGGGCGGGGACCACGCCTGCGCGGCTCGCGAGCCAGCCGCAGCCCACCGCGCCCACCATCATCCCCACGTTGAACAGCGTGACCAGCCCGGCGACGTCGCCGGGAGGCCGGCCGAGCTCGCCCTGCAGGAGCGCAGGCCACAGCCCGGTGAGGCCGTAGTAGACGGAGAAGCTCATCCCGAGGAGCGCGCTCGCCCAGGCGATCCGCAGGAGCACCCCCTCGCGCGCGAGCTCCGCGAGCGAGGTCCGCGGGCGCTCCCGCGCCGCGCGGCGCCACTCCGCGCTCTCCTGCACGAGGAGCCGGATCGGGATGACGAGCAGCGCCGGAAGCGCGGCCAGGAGGAACAGCGGGCGCCAGCCGAAGGCCGGCACCACCCACGCGTGTGCGACGCCCGCGAGGATGAAGCCAACCCCCCAGCTCCCCTGGAGCAGGCCCGATGCGATCCCGCGGCTCCGCACAGGCCAGCTCTCCATCGCGAGCGCGGCGCCGGCCGTCCACTCCGCGCCCATCCCGAACCCGAACAGCGTGCGGAAGACGAGCACCCAGCCGAACGACGGCGCGAAGGCGACCGCGCCGTCGCACAGCGCGAACCACGCGATCGAGATCATGAGCGGGAGCTTCCGCCCGACCCGGTCGGCGAGCGCGCCGGCCGCGAGCCCGCCCGCGAGCCGCACGAGCAGGGTGAGGGTGATGCTCCCGGCGGTCGCGACGTAGGTGACGCCGAACTCCTTCGCGATGTCGCGCATGGCGAGGAGGAAGATCGTGAAGTCGAAGCCGTCGAGCACCCAGCCGAGCCAGGCGGCGAGGAACGAGAGCCACTGCGGGCGGGTCGGCTCTCGCCACCAGGCGCCGCGGCCCGGAGGGCCCCTCCTGTGCGCTGGCTCCGGGAGGGCTGGCGCTGCGAGCCTGGGGTGCGTGGCCATGGGGCCAAGGCGCATAACCGGAGAGGCGGGCCGGCGTCAAACGCCTCCGCGCGCCGGCGCCGTCGACGGAGCGTACGACGTCGACGGTGGGGACGCGCCGCGGTGGGCGGGGACGGCGGGAGCGGCTGAACGACGTCAACGATGGGAGAACGCGCCGATGGAGCTGAGAGAGCTGAAGGTGATCGTCACCGGTGGTGCGCAGGGGATGGGCGCCCACTTCGTCCACCGGCTCGCCGAGGCGGGCGCGGTGGTCGCGGCGGGCGACGTGAACGAGGCGAAGCTCTCCGAGCTCCCCGCGGGCGTCCACCGCCGCCGCCTGGACGTCTCCGACGAGGAGGACGTGAAGGCGTTCGTGGCGTGGGCGGCGCAGGCGATGGGGGGCCTCAACGCGCTCGTGAACAACGCCGGCATCATCCGTGACGGGCTGCTCGTGAAGCGGGATCGCGCCACCGGCGAGATCACCACGCTCCCGCGGGCGGACTGGGACGCCGTCATCGGCGTGAACCTCACCGGCGCGACGCTGATGGCGCGCGAGGTCGCCGCGACGCTGGCCAGGGCCGGCACGCGCCCGGGGGTCGTCGTGAACATGTCGTCCGTGGCGCGCCACGGGAACCGTGGCCAGTCGAACTACGTCGCGGCCAAGGCCGCCCTCGCGGCGAACACCGTCACCTGGGCGCGCGAGCTCGCGCCGTTCGGCATCCGTGTCGGCGCGATCGCGCCGGGCATGATCGAGACGCCGATGACGCAGGGCATGAACGCGAAGGCCCGCGACGCGCTCGTCGCGGCGATCCCGGTCGGCCGCATCGGCACGCCCGAGGACATCTGGAGGGCGCTCCGCTTCATCGTCGAGTGCGACTACTTCGACGGACGGTGCGTGGACGTGGACGGCGGCCTCGCCATGTGAACCGCCGGACACGGCGTGGGCGGCGTCGCTCCCGGCGCGTTCACCGCACGAGCACGCCGTCGAGCCCCGCCGTCGCGTGGAAGGCGACGTTCGGGATGCGCGCGCTCCCGTTCGCGATCGGGACGCCGGCGTAGGCGCCGACGACGCGTCCGCCGACCGTGAGCCGGAGCCGATCGGTGCCGAGCGGCAGCCGCCCCTCGATCCCGGCGGACAGCGACGGCCCGGCGAGGTGCAACCCGAGGCCGAAGAGACCTCGCCGCTCGTCGAGCGCCTGCCCGCGGACGGTGCTCTCCGGGTGCGCGAGGACGAGGCCGCCGCCGAGGCGCGTCCAGACGCCACGGGCGACCTCGATCCCGTAGGACCCGACGAGCAGGTTGAAGCCGTGGGAGACGGAGAAGTCCTGCACCTCGGGCGGCGGGTTCTGCAGGTAGATCTTGTGGTGCAGGAACTCGAGCGAGATCTCGCGCCCGCCCTCGCGGCGGAAGCCGCCGATGCCGTAATAGATCGGGTTCTCGAACGGCCGCGTCGCCCAGCGGGCGCGCAGGTGCAGGTCGGGCTCGCCGCGCTGACGGATCGTGAGCGGCGTGCGCAGGTTCAGCGGTCCGCCGACGAGGAGCTGCACGCCCCACTCCGCGCCGGCGGCAGGCTCCGCGGTCGCGAGGAGGGCGGCGGCGAGGAGGAGCTCTGGGCGCCCGGTCAAGGGTGCGCGGCTGCGGGCTCGCGCGCGAGGAGCGCTGCGAGCTCGGCGACCGCCCCGGTGCGCCGCGCGATGCGGGTCGGGTGGAAGCCGCAGCCGGCGAGGACGAGGTCTTTCACGGCGCCGGCCGGGGACCGGACGTGCGCGATGATCGCGGCCGGCTCCTCGGGGCCGGCCTCCGGCCCGGCCGCCTCGAGCTCCACCCACAGGGCCTGGCCGGGCGGCTGGGCCGAGAGCCAGGCCCGCATCCCCGCCGCGTACTCGGCGCGCTCCTGCGGCGGAAGGTAGTCGCGCATCACCGTCTGATAGGCGAGCACGAGCGCGCCGCGCTCGGCGGCGGAGAGGACGTCGAGCCGCGCCGGCACCGCCGTGGCCGCCACGGGGGCGAGCACGGGCGCGTCCGGGCGTCGGAGCGCGAGGCGGTAGGCCCCGAGCGCCAGCTCGAGCCGGGCGAGCCGCTCGGCGTCGGTGGGCCAGATGCACGCGCGGATCCACTCCGCGTCCTCCGGCCTCGTCGCGTCGAGCGGCGCGGGATCGAGCCCGAGGCGCGTCACCGCGGCGACCCCCTTCGCGACCTCGAGCGGAGCGCCCGCCTCGTCCGTCCAGATCGCGGGCAGCGCGTCGGCGACGAGGTTCAGGCCCGCGCTCGCGCCGACGTCCACGAGCGCCAAGGGGCGCGCGCCGTTCGAGAGCCCCGCGAGCGCCGCGGGCCACAGCCACGCGACCGCCCGCGAGGTGTCGTTCGTCTGGAGGCTCCGCTCCGCGAGGGTGTCGAACAGCCGCTCGCGCGTGCCGTCGAGGGCGGCGCGCAGCGCGTCGACGGTGACCGCGGCGGCACTCGGCGCGGGCGCCGCGAAGGCGGCGAACAGCGGGTGGCCCTCGCCCTCCTTCATCGCATCGTGGCGCAGCGCGGCGAGGAGCAGGAGCGGCCGCTCCCAGTAGACGTGGAACGTGCGCCGCTCCCAGGCGGCGGCCAGGAACCGGGCAGCAGGACCGGCGAGCGCCTCGGGCAACAGCTCGAGCGCCCGGACGTACGGAGCGCACCGCTTCACCGCGCTCCCGCGCACGCGCTCGAGCTCCTCGAACAGCCCGTCGATCCCGGTCCGTCGCGCGCCCATGCCGGCCTCCTCCGATCCCCATGCTGCGGACGGTCGGCCGATGTCGCCTCCCCGGTGGAGGGGCAGCACGGGCGACAGCAGCCGCTCAGCCGGGCGGCGGTGCGTGCGCCCGGAGGGCGGCGAGGCGGCGGCGGCGCGGGCCCGCCGCGGCGAGGTGCAGGGCCGCCACGAGCGACCCGAGCGCGAGGCACAGGAGCCAGAGCGCTCGCGCGCCGAAGCGCGTCAGCACCTCGCCGCCGACGAGCGGCGAGAGCGTGAAGGCGACGCCCCACGCCATCGAGAACGCGCCCTGGTAGCGACCGCGCAGCGCGGCGGGCGCGAGGTTCGCGACGAGCGCGTTCGCGGTCGGGAACCCCACCACCTCGCCCACCGTCCAGAAGAGGACGCCGGAACCATACACGAAGAGTGGACCCACCGCCTGGCCGAGGGCCGTGCCGACCGCGGCGTTCACCCCGAAGCCGAGGCCGAAGAGGAGCGCGGAGAGGGCGAGGAGGTTGGCGCCGTCCCGCCGCTGGAGCGCGGGCCCGAGGAGCGGCTGGAGCAGCACCACCCCGAACCCGTTCATCGCCATGAGCAGGGAGAAGCCCTTCGGCCCGATCCCGTGAGCCGCCATGTCGAGCGGCGCGGCGAGCTGGAACTGGAGGAACACCACGAGGCCGAGCAGGTGGAGCAAGAGGAACGTGACGAGCTGCCCGTCGCGGAACGCGATGGAGAGGCCCGCGAGCGGCGAGTGCGCCTGCGCACCCGCCGGCCGGGTCTCCGGGACGCGCAGGAAGACGAGGGCGGCGAAGGCGAGGCAGGTGGTGGCGTCGGCGAGGAAGAGCAGGAGGAAGCTCCGCTCGGCGACGAGGCCGGCGAAGGCGAGGCTGATGCTCCAGCCGAGGTTCACCGCCCAGTAGACTAGCCCGTACGCACGGGTGCGGTCCTCGGGCGGCACGAGGTCGGCGATCGCCGCGTTCATCGCCGGCCGGTAGAGCTCGCTCGTGGCCGCCGCGAGGAACGCGAACAGCCCGAGGAGCCAGGGCGCGCGCAAGAAGCCGATCGAGCCCACCGCGAGCGCCCCGAGGCCCAGCGAGAGGAGCATGGTCGCGCGCCGGCCGATCGCGTCCGCGAGCGTTCCGCCGAGGGGGCCGGCGACGAGCACGCCCACGCCGAAGAGCGAGACGATCCGCCCCGCCGCGCTCGGGGAGAGGCCGCGCTCGCGCACGAGGTACAGCGCCAGGAAGATCCCGACGAAGCTCGCGAGCCGGTTCACGAGCATGCCGGTGAAGAGCATCCAGAACGTCGCCGGGAGGCCGCCGAGCGCGTGGGAGAGCCTGTTCCGGAGGGAGGCCAAGGCGCGAGGTGTAGCAGAGGGAGGCAACACCGTCACCCCGCGTGCGGCCCGCAAAAGAGAACGGCCGCCCTCGCGGGCGGCCGTGACTTGCCGGGGGGTGTAGGGGGGCAACGCCCCCCTACGTAGACACCGTCGAAGTCTGAGACATCTGACGCGCGCGCGCAGCGCGCGCATCAGATGTCGAAGTAGAGGGCGAACTCCATCGGCGAGGGGCGCATCCGGACGGGGTTCACTTCCTTGTCGTACTTGTACTGGATCCAGGTCTCGATCACGTCCTCGGTGAAGACGTCGCCCTTGAGCAGGAACTTGTGATCGCGGCGGAGGCACTCGAGCGCCTCGTCGAGCGAGCCCGGCATCTTCGGGATGTCCTTCAGCTCCTCCGGCGACATGCCGTAGATGTCCTTGTCGAGGGGCTGGCCGGGGTTGATCTTGTTCTCGATGCCGTCGAGGCCGGCCATGAGCATGGCCGCGAACGCGAGGTAGCCGTTCGAGGACGGGTCGGGCGAGCGGAACTCGATGCGCTTCGCCTTGGGCGAGGGCGAGTACATCGGGATGCGGATCGAGGCGGAGCGGTTGCGCGCCGAGTAGGCGAGGTTCACCGGCGCCTCGAAGCCCGGGACGAGCCGCTTGTAGGAGTTCGTGCCGGGGTTGCAGAGCGCGGCGAGCGCCGGGCCGTGCTTCAGGATGCCGCCGATGTACCACATGGCGAGATCCGACAGGCCCGCGTAGCCGTCGCCCGCGAAGAGCGGCTTGCCGCTCTTCCAGATCGACTGGTGCACGTGCATGCCCGAGCCGTTGTCGCCGTACAGCGGCTTCGGCATGAACGTCACGGTCTTGCCGTGACGGCGGGCGACGTTCTTGATGATGTACTTGAACCACTGGAGGTTGTCGGCGCACTTCACGAGCGACTCGAAGCGGATGTCGATCTCCGCCTGGCCGGCCGTGGCGACCTCGTGGTGCTGGCGCTCCACGTGGATGCCGACGGACTCCATCACCCGGCACATCTCGGTGCGGAGGTCCTGCTGCGAGTCGGTCGGGGCGACCGGGAAGTAGCCCTCCTTGTAGCGGGGCTTGTAGCCGAGGTTGCCGCCGGCCTCTTCACGGCCCGTGTTCCACTGCCCCTCGCCCGAGTCGACCTTGTAGAAGGCGTGGTTCACGCCGTGGTCGTAGCGGACCTCGTCGAAGATGAAGAACTCCGGCTCCGGGCCGAAGAACGCGGTGTCGCCGATGCCGGTGGACCTCAGGTACTTCTCGGCCTTGATGGCGATGTTGCGCGGGTCGCGCGAGTACGGCTCCTTCGTGATCGGGTCGACCACGTTGCAGATGAGCGAGAGCGTGGGCTCCGCCATGAACGGGTCGATCACCGCGGTCTCGGCGTCCGGCATGACGAGCATGTCGGAGGCGTGGATCGCCTGCCAGCCGCGGATCGAGGAGCCGTCGAACCCGAGGCCGGCCTCGAAGACCTCCTCGGACAGCTCGTAGAGCGGGATCGAGAAGTGCTGCCAGATGCCGACGAAGTCCATGAACTTCAGGTCGACGTAGGTGGCCTTTCTCTCCTTCGCGAGGTCGAGGGCCTGCTTCGGCGTCATCTTCGGCATCGGGTCTTCTCTCCGTGAGTCGGTGGGGGGAACGGGCGGGGGGATAGCACGCTGCATGCCACGCCCCGGATCGCGAAGGCAGCCCTGATCCAGGCGGGGCCCGCCTCCTCCTGCGTGCCCGCTGGGCAGCGTGCTGCCCGGATCTCGGGCAGCGGGCCGCAGTCTGCCCCGTTCCCGGGCGCCGTTCCACGAGGGCCCGGCGGGCGGGCGCCTTCCCCGGGGCCGCCCTCGGCGAGTCCGGGCAGGCGGGCGGACGGCTACTTCGCCTTCATCCCCAGCGCGCGCATGCGCTCGCGCAGGGTGTTCCGGTTCATGCCGAGGAGCTCCGCGGCGCGGAGCTGGTTGCCGTTCGTGCGCGCCAGCGCGGCGGCGAGGAGCGGCGCCTCGAGCGTGGCGAGGGCGGCGTGGTAGCGGCCGCCCTCCGGCGCGGGCGCGTCGAGGATCGTCTCCACGAGGCCGTTGAGGCCGCGCTCCTGGCCCGCCGCGGCGGGCAAGAGGCCGGCGAGGTCCTTCGCGCCGAGGCGCGGACCGGCGAGCTTGAGGAGCGCGCGCTGGACGACGTTCTGCAGCTCGCGCACGTTGCCAGGCCAGGGGTGGCCCGCGAGGAGCGGCTCCGCGTCGCGCCCCAGCGCCACCGGGCGCCCCTTCAGCTGCTCGCCGTACTTCGCGACGAAGTGGCGGGCGAGGAGGATGACGTCGCCCTCGCGCTCGCGGAGCGGCGGGAGCCGGATCGGCACCACCGCGAGCCGGTAGTAGAGGTCGCGCCGGAAGCGGCCCTCCTCGACGGAGCGCGCGAGATCGGCGTTCGTGGCGGCGACGATCCGCACGTCCACCGCGAGGGGGCGGGTGCCGCCGACGCGATCCACCTCGCGCTCCTGCAGCACGCGCAGGAGCTTCGCCTGCAGCTCGATCGGCATCTCGCCGATCTCGTCGAGGAAGAGCGTGCCGCCGCTCGCGAGCTCGAACTTGCCGGGCCGACGCTCCACCGCGCCCGTGAAGGAGCCCTTCTCGTGGCCGTACAGCTCGCTCTCGATGAGGTCCTTCGGGATCGCGGCCATGTTGACCGTGATGAAGGGCCCGCGCGAGCGGGTCGAGTTCGCGTGGACGGCGCGGGCGACGAGCTCCTTGCCGGTGCCCGACTCGCCCATGAGCAGGACGGTCATCTCGGTGCGCGCGACGCGCCCGATCTCCTTGTAGACCTCGATCATCGCCGCCGAGCGGCCGATGAGGGTCTCCGGCAGCGCGATCTCGCTGTAGCGGCGCGGCTCCGCGTTCGCGTCGAGGTGGCGCTCGAGCCCGCCGGGCTCGGCCACCTCGTGGCCGTTCGCGCCCTCCGGCTCGGCCGCCGCGAGGTCGCGCACGAGCTTCTCGACGCGGGCGAGGTCGAAGGGCTTGCCGAGGTAGTCCGCGGCGCCGCGCTTCATGGCCTCGACGGCCGAGCGCATCGTGTCCTCGGCGGTCATCACCACGATGAAGGGGGAGTCGGAGCGCCCGCCGATCTCGCCGAGCAGCTTGAACCCGTCGTCCCCGGGCAGCCTCACGTCGAGGAGCACGAGGCCGACGCCGTTGCGGCCGCCGCCGAGCGCGCGGAGCTTGTCGCGCGCCTCCTCGGCGCTGCCCGCCTCCTCGAACGGCACGCCCGCGCGCTCGCACGTGCGCGCGAGCACGAACCTCACGGAGGGTTCGTCGTCGACGATGAGGACCTTGCGCACCACGCCTCCGGTCAGGATCTGCCGCCTGGCTTAAGCAAGGACGGGGCCAGCGCGCCACGCGCCGGGCGGCCGCCCCCTCGCGCGCCCTCAGACGTCGAGCGGCACGTAGACGTTCGCCTCGGCGCCTCCGGCGGCGCGGTTCTTCACCTCGATGCGGCCGCCGTGCGCCTCGACGATGCGGCGCGACACGGCGAGGCCGAGCCCGGTGCCGTGCGGCTTCGAGGTGGCGAACGGCGTGAAGAGCCGGGGCAGCATCGCCTCGGCGATGCCCGGGCCGTTGTCCTGGACGGAGATGCGCGCGAGCGGCCGGGTGCGCCCGCTCGCGGCGCGCAGCCGGAGCGAGGAGGCCGCGGTCTCGAGCACCACCTGGGCGCCCGCCCGGCCGGCCACCGCGTCGAGCGCGTTGCGGACGAGGTTCAGCATCACCTGGGTGAGCTTCTCGGCGTCGCCGTGCAGCTTGGGCAGCGACGGGTCGTAGCGCTCGACGAACGTGACCTTCTCGGCGCCCGGGATGCCGCGAGCGAGCACGAGGACGTCCCCCACCACGTCGTGGAGGTCGACCGGCCCGGTCTGCAGCGCCGCCGGGCGGGCGAGGTCGAGCAGCTCGCGCACGAGCCCGTCGACGCGCTTCGCCTCCCGCGCGATCACCGCCGCGTACTCGCGCGCCGGGCCCTCCGCCTCGCGGGCGAGGAGCTCGGCCGAGCCCTGCAGGCCGGCGAGGGGGTTGCGGATCTCGTGCGCGAGGCCGGCGGCGAGCGCCTCGAAGTCGAGCGCGCGCTCGGAGGCGCGCGGCACGCGCAGCACGATCACCGTCCCCACGCAGGCGGGGCCGTCGAGGAGCGGGCCCGCCTCGACCGACACCGCGATGCCCGGATCCTGCGGGCTCGGGTAGTCGATCGACTGGCTCTCCTGCGAGATGCGCACGCGCTCGGAGAGGATCGCGAGCTGCGCGCCGCCGGGGAGCGCGCGCACCGGCAGGTCGACGGCGCGCTCGCGGCTGCGGCCGAAGAGCTCCTCCGCGGCGGGGTTGAGGTGCACCACCCCGCCGTCGGCGCCCACGATCACCACCGCGTCGGCGATCGAGTCCACCGCGGCGCGGGCGAGCGCCGCCGGCAGCGGGGGAGCCTTGCCGTTCCGGGACAAGCTCCCGCCTACAGCGCCTCGTCGCCGCGCTCGCCGGTGCGGATGCGGATGACCTCTTCCACGGGCAGCACGAAGATCTTGCCGTCGCCGATGCGGCCGGTCTTGGCGGCGCGCTCGATGACCTCGACGACGCGGCCGACGAGCTGGTCGGAGACGACGACCTCGACCTTCACCTTCGGCAGGAAGTCCACGACGTACTCGGCGCCGCGGTACAGCTCCGTGTGCCCCTTCTGGCGGCCGAAGCCCTTCACCTCGGTGGCGGTCAGGCCGGCGACGCCCACCTCGGAAAGAGCCTGCTTCACCTCGTCCAGCTTGAACGGCTTGATGATCGCCTCGACCTTCTTCACGGCGCACCCCTGTGGGTAAGTGTCTGTTTTTCCACGCTACGCCCGGCCCTGGCCGCCGGTCAACGCGCCCGACGGAACGGCTCCCGCCTGCTCACCCTGCGGGCGTGCTGCCTGGAATTCGAGCAGGCTGCTGCACGAGAACCAGACAGCAATCTTCTCACCGGCTTCGCTTCCTCGCGCGTCCCACGCAGAGACGGCCGAGTGCAGAGCTTCGACCGTTCGAGCGAGGGCCACGGGAGCCTGGGCTGCAACCGTCAGGCCACGCCCCGCCGCGCTCCCGGCTACAATCCGCGCCCGATGTCCGGCCCTCTCCTCGCGCTGCTCGCCGTCGCCGCGCTCGCGGTCCTCACCGCCCTCCACTACGCGTTCTGGCAGTGGCGTCTCGCCGCACCGACGGGCGAGGACGAGGTCGTCCCCGCGCGCACCGGCGACGGCTGGACGCTCGCGCTCGGCCGGCGCCGCCCGCGCGGCCCGGCGCGGCGCCCGCCGGTGCTGCTCGTCCACGGCATCGCCATGAACCGGCAGGCGCTCGACTTCGGCGTGGAGCGCTACTCGCTCTCCGCGTTCCTCTCCCGCGCCGGCTTCGACTGCTTCGCCCTCGACCTCCGGGGCCACGGCGGCTCGCGCCGGGGGCCGACCCGGCGCTGGGACCTCGACACCTACCTGCGCGAGGACGTGCCCGCCGCCCTGGACGCGATCCGCGACGCCACCGGCGAGGCGCAGGTCCTGTTCGTCGGCCACAGCCAGGGCGCGCTCCTCGGGATGGCCGCCTGCGCGCTCTTCCCGGAGCGGGTCGCCGCCCTCGTGGCGCTCGCCGCGCCCGCCCACTTCGACGTCCAGGAGCGGCTCCGCGCGGTGGTGAAGCTCCGCCACCTGCCGCTCGGCGGGTTCCTGCGGCTCGGCTCGCGGCTCCTCGCGCCGTTCTCCGGCTACTGGCACCCCGCCGCGGCCGATCTCGCCATCAACATGCGGAACGTCGAGCGGCCCGTCTACCGGCGCATGCTCGCGAACGCGATCGAGAACCTGCAGCCCGGCGTGCTCGCCCAGTTCGCCGCCTTCGTGCGCGAGGACTCGTTCCGCTCCATGGACGGCAGTCGCGACTACCGCGCGCTGCTCGCGAGCGCTCGCCAGCCCGCGCTCTTCGTCTCCGCCGAGAAGGACGGCCTCGCGCCACCCGCCGTGGTCGAGGCCGCCTTCCGGCGCTGGGCCGGGCCGAAGCGCTACTGGAGCTGCGGCCGGGACTACGGTCACGGCGACGTGCTCCTCGGACGGAACGCGCCGGAGGTGGTGTTCCCGATGGTGCGCGACTTCCTCCTCGAGCAGAGCGGCGCGCTTCCCGCCGAGGGCGGCGTGGCGGGGCGGTCGTCTGCCGCGCCCGTGCCGGGGTAGCATCGCCCGGTGCGCCTCCGCTTCGCCCTCGCCGCGCTCCTGCCCGCGCTCCTCTCCCTCGCGGTGATGGCGCTCGTCGCCGACCGGCTCGCCCGCCGCGCGCTCGACGACGAGCTCTCGGCGCGCCTCGTGGTGGCCGCCCGCGCCGCCGCCGCCGCGCTGCCCGCCGACCGCGTCGCCCGGCTCGAGGCCGGCCAGGAGTCGACCCGGACGTACGGCCACATCCGCGCGCGCCTCCTCCCCGTGGCGCGCGCGACCGGGACGCGCCTGTTCGTGGTTCGCCCGGACCGGACCGCGCTCGTGGACTCGGAGGGGCGGATCCCCATCGGCGAGCCCGTCCCCGCGCTCGAGCGAGATCGCTTCGAGATCGCCGAAGCTGCCGCCGGGCGGGCGATGGCGAGCCAGATCCTGTTCGAGGGCTCGGATGGGCGGCTCTACAAGACCGGCTACGCCCCGCTCGCCGACGAGGCGGGCAACGTCCTCGCGGTGGTGGGCGCGGACGGCAACGCCGCATCCTTCGTGACGCTGCGCCGCTTCCGCCGGCTCCTCGGCACGGTGGCCATCGCCGGCGCGGTGCTCGGCGCGCTCGTCGCCGCGCTCGCGTCGCTCTCGGTCACCCGCCCGCTCACGCGCCTCACCGAGGCGGCCCGCCGCATCGCGCGCGGCGACCTCGAGACCCCGCTGTGGCGGCGGGAGCGGCACGACGAGATCGGCACGCTGCGCGACACGCTCGAGGAGATGCGGCGGGCGCTCCGCGCGCGCGACGAGGAGCGCGAGACCCTGCTCGCCGGGATCGCCCACGAGGTGCGGAACCCGCTCGGCGCGCTCGACCTCTTCGCCGGGCTCCTCGCCGAGGAGCTCCAGGGCGGCCCGCAGGCGCCGCACGTCTCGCGCATCCAGAGCGAGCTCGCCGCGCTCTCCAAGGTGGTCGAGGAGTTCCTCGACTACGCGCGCGCCAGGCCGCCCCTGCGCGAGCCGGTGGACCTGCGCCTCCTCGTGGCCGAGGTGGCGGACCTCGCCGCCCCGCTCGCGGCGCAGCGCCAGGTGTCGGTCTCGTTCGACGGCGAGGGCGAGGCGAAGGCCGACCGCGAGCAGCTCCGGCGCGCGGCGGTGAACCTCGTGCGGAACGCCGTGGAGGCCGCGCCGGCTGCGAGCGAGGTGGAGCTCGTGGCCCGCGCCGCCGACGGCGAGGCGACGATCGAGATCCGCGATCGCGGGCCGGGGCTCGCCCCGGACGCGCGGGCGAGCCTGTTCCGGCCGTTCTTCACGACGAAGGAGAAGGGCACCGGCCTCGGCCTCGCGCTCGCGAAGAAGGTCGCGGACGCGCACGGCGGGACGCTCGCGCTCGAGGAGCGCGAGGGGGGCGGGACGGTGGCGCGGCTCGCGATCCCCGCGGAGCCCACCGCTACGCGGACGCTCACCGGCCGCGCCCACCGCGGGGCCGGGGCGGCGCACGGCTGAACGTCCTCGCTGCGGCTCACTCGGCGAGCACGCGCTCGCCGTCGCGCAGCCTGAGGAGCGCGACGTTCCCCGCCCCGTCCACCCGCAGGTCGACGAGGGCCTTCCCCCGGCGCGCGCGCAGGGCCTCGTCCACCGCGGCGCGGCGGCTCTCCGGGACGTAGAAACGCCCCGCCGAGACGATCTCGAGCCCGCGCCGCGTCATCACCGCGCGGAGCGCCACGCGCCCGCTCGCGCTCGCGGGCGGCGGCTCGCGCGCGACGCCCACGGCGCGCCAGGCGGGCACGGCGTGCTCCACCACGACGAAGGCCGTGTCACCCGGGGCGAGCTTCGCCTCGACGAGCCCGGGGGGCGACTCCGCGGCGTAACGGAGGGTGGCGTAGTAGCCGGAGAGGACGTCGAAGGGATCGAAGGGCACGGTCTCGAGCGTCACCACCGTGCCGTCGAGGCGCGCGCGCACCTGGCGGAGCGGGATCGCCGCCAGGATGGCGACCTGCAGAGCGAGGACGGCGGCGAGCCGCAGGGGGCTACGCGAGCGCATGGTCCACCTCCTCGCGCTGGGCGCGGCGCCGCTCGAACGCGACGCCGGCCACGAGGACCAGGACGCCGCAGGCGATGAACGCGGCGCCCTTCAGCCACAGGCGCGTCTCGATCTCGAGGAAGCGGCTCGCCACGAGCACGCCCGCCACCGCCATGCCCTCCCAGAACGGCCCGCGCGCGAGCCAGGACAGCCCGCGCACGATGCGGCCGATGGCGAGGAACGCGAGGGCCAGGTTCGCGACGAGGGTGGCCCCGCGGCCGGCCTCGAGCGAGAGCCCCGCCACCACCGCCAGCACGGTCGCGGCGAGCAGCATCGCCTCGCCCCGGGCGAGCGGGTCCACGTCGTCGCGCCGGAGCCCCGCGGCGAGCCCGGCGCCGGCGGCCGCGAGGAGCGGCACGACGCCGAGCGCGAGGTCGCGCGTCACGCCCTGCTCGAGCTGCAGGTGGCTCGCCAGCTCGTGGAACGACAGGAGGTAGGCCGCGCCGTAGAAGGCGAGCCGCCCGAGGAGGCGGGCCGCCGCGCCGAGCGGGAGCCGCGCCGGATCGCGCACGACGAGGGCCGCCGCCGCGAGCGCGGCGCCGAGCGCAGCGATCAAGGGGAGGACGGCCGCGTCGGCGTGGAGCGCGTCGAGCGCGCTCGCGAGCGTGAGCGCGACGCCCACCGCGCCGACGACGAGGAGCGCGCGCGAGCGCGCCCGCCAGGCGAGGCCCGCGGCCGCCGCGGCGCCGGCGTGGCCGAGCGCGATCCCCCAGAGCCCGTGATCGGAGGCGAGCCCGGGCCCGAAGAGCCACAGCCCGCCCACCGCGGCGAGGAGGAGCTGCGGGACGCTGTCGTAGAGGAGCGCCGCCGCGAGCGCTCCCACGGTGAAGGCGCCGAAGGCGCCCCACCAGGCGCCGGAGACCTGGAAGATCTGGGCGACGAGCCCGATGCTCGCGCCGAACACGAGTGTGCCGAGCACCGTGAGGGCGTGGCCGAGCCGCTCCGAGCGGCCGCTCTTCCACAGCCAGAAGCCGGCGACGTGCGCGGAGGCCATCGCGACGCCGAGCGTGGCGAGCTTCGCGGCGGCGCTCATCGCCTCCCAGTGCCAGGCGACGAGCGACACCACGCCCGCGCCGACGAGCAGCGCGCCGAGCACGTACACCGCGAGGAAGCTCGGCCCGCCCGGCTCCGCGCGGGCGAGGTCGTAGCGCGCCGCGAGCGCGCGGGCAGCCTCGTCGCTGACGAGCCCCTCCGTGCGCCAGGCGGGGAGCTCCCGCCGCAGCCCTTCGCGGAACCCCCGGGATGTTCGTTCCATGGTGGCCCCCTTCGCGGAGGCGAGCGTACCACCGCGGGAGCGGGCCCGGCGCGCGATGGCGACGCCCGCTTCCTGCGCGCGGCCGCGCACGCGCGCCTCAGCGCGCGGGATTCTGGACCGGCACCGGCGCCGCGCCGCAGCGCCCGCGCAGCCGCTCCGCGCGCTCGAGCCACGGCGCGCGCGCGACGTCGGACGCGTCCTCGGGCACGAGCTCGAGCGCGCGCTCCGCGGTCTCGAGCGCCTCGGGGCAGCGCCCGAGCGCCTCGAGCACGCCCGCGCGCGTGTCGAGGATCATGGGGTCGCCGGGAGAGAGCGCCGCCGCCCGCTCGGCGAGCGGCAGCGCCGCGCGCGCGTCGCCGCGGAGGAGGAGGTTCCAGGCGAGGTTGTTCGCCGCCATCGCGCTCTTGGGCGCGACCTCCACCGCCCGCTCGAGCGCGTGGAACCGCTCCGCCTCGAGGCCCGCGGGGCGCGCCGCCGCGGCGAGCCAGAGCCAGGCGCGTACGTCCTCCGGGTGGCTCGCCACGGCGCGCCGCGCGAGGGGGAGCGGCTCGAGGCCGTCGAGCGCGGCCTTTACTTGAAGTCCCAGCACGTGATCGGGATCCTCGGCGAGCGCCTCCTCCATCTCCGCCCGCTCCGCCGCGCCGGCGCGCGCGTCGCCGCGGGAGAACCGCGTGAGCGCGAGGCGCGTGGCGTGCACCTCGCCGGGCGAGAGGGTGCGCGCGCGCGGAGCGGCGCGGACCGGGTCGACCGGGACGGCGATGCGGGGGCGCTCGCCCCCGGGCGCGAGCGCCGCCCGCGCGTGCTGCAGGAGCGCCGGATCGAGCGCCTCGGGGTGGCCGCCGGCGGGATCCCAGGCCGGGAACACCTCCCGCCAGGCCCGGGCCGGCTCCTCGGCGCGCGCGAGGCGGCGGCGCAGCTCCGCGAGGCGCTCCGGCTCGCGCGCGAGGAGGTAGTGCACGAGGACGGTGGCGGTGTCGTGGTAGCGCCCGTCGTGAGGGCGTCCGTCCCAGGTGAAGAGCTCGGGCACGCTCACCGGGTGCGTGAGGAACCCGCGCGCGCGGTGCGCCGGCAGCGGCCCGAACACGGGCCGCCCCGTCTCGTCCCGCTCCGCCTCGGCGAGCCCGGCGAGCCCCTCTCCGAACCAGCGCGGCTGGCGCGGGTAGGCGTGGTACGCCACGACGTGCGTGAGCTCGTGTGCGACGAGGAGCCGCGCCGCGGGGCCGAGCGCGCCGGGCAGGACGATCACCGGCTCGCCGAGGCCGTTGTGCGAGAAGAGCGCGCGCAGGCCGGGCGGCGCGAACTCGTCGAGCTCCTCCGGGGTGCGGAAGGCGACGACGCGCACGAGGCCTTCGAGCCTCGGCGCGTCGCGGGGGAAGAGCGCCGCCACGACCCACGCGTGCACCTCCTCGAGCTCGCGCGCGAGCTCGACCGCCTCGCCCCGGCGGACGTCCGAGGAGACGACGAAGTGCTCCGTCGTGAGCTCGCTCCACGGCGGGCCGCCCCGCGCCGGGCAGACGAAGCGCGCCCCGGGACCGGGCGCGTGGGCGCAGGCGGCGAGGAGCGCCAGGCCCGCCGCGGCGGCGCGTGCTCGAGACATGCGCCCGGAGCATAAGGGCCCTCCCCGGTCGCCGGCTCCGCCTCCGCGGGGCACCTCCCGGCGCGGGAGCGGCGTCGGGTCACAGGTAAGGCGAGAGGAGCCGGGCCACGCCGTCGCGCAGCTTCACGGGCAGCGTACGGGCGTCCACGTCGGCGAGCGTCACCTCGCGGGCGCGCGCGATGCGCTCCTCGGCGAGCGCCTCGGTCCGGGCGGCGAGGTTCGGGTCGTAGCACTCCACCGCCAGCTCGAAGTTGAGCCGCAGGCTGCGCGGGTCCCAGTTCGCCGAGCCCACGAGCGTCCAGACGGAGTCCACCACCATGAGCTTCGTGTGATCGAACGGAGGCGGCGTCATCCACACCCGGCAGCCGCGGTCGAGGACCTGCCAGAGCTGCGCCGTCTGCGCCCACTGCACGAGCGGCAGGTTTCCCCGTTCCGGCAGCACGACGTCCACCGCCACCCCGCGCATGGCCGCCACCGAGAGCGCGGTGATGAGCCCGGGGTCGGGCAGGAAGTACGGCGTCACGATCCGCACGCTCCGCCGCGCCGTCGCGAGCGCGCCGAGGAGCACCCAGCGGATCGCCTCGAAGTCCTCGTCGGGGCCGTCCGCCACGCCGCGGGCCACCACCTCCCCCGCGCGCCGGATGGGCGGGAAGAACGCGTCGCCCTCGAGCGACTCCCCCGTCGTGAAGAGCCAGTCCTCGGCGAAGGCGCCCTGCAGGTGCGCGACCACGGGCCCCTCGACCTTCACCTGCAGATCCATGAACGGCGGTCCGCCGCCCGGCGGCGGGAGGAAGTCGTCGCGGACGTTCATCCCGCCGGTGAACCCGACGCGCCCGTCCACGACGAGGATCTTGCGGTGGTTGCGCAGGTTCACGAAGGGCAGGAAGGCGGGGGTGACCCGCGGGAGAAAGAGTTCGGTGCGGATGCCGCGCCGGCGCAGGCGGGTGTGCACGGGCGGGAACCGGTAGCGCGCCCCGACGGCGTCCACGAGGACGCGCACGGTGACGCCCCGCGCCTGCGCCCGCGCGAGCGCCTCCGCGAAGGCCTCGCCCGCGACGCCTGGGTCGAAGATGTAGGTGCAGAAGGTGACCGAGCGCCGCGCCGACTCGATCGCGGCGATCATCGCCGGATAGGCCACCGCGCCGCCGGGCAAAAGCTCCACGGAGTTGCCGGCGAGGAGCGGCCGGCGCACGACCGCGTCGCCGAGCGCGTGCAGGCCGGCGAGGTGCGCCGCCTCCGGCGCGAGCGGCGCCGCGGGCGCGGCCTCGTCCCCCGGCGCGCGCGCGCGGCGCTCGGGCAGCCGCAGCTCCTTGGCGCGGCGGCGGATCCGGTTCACGCCGAACACGAGGTACGCGGCGCCGCCGACCACCGGCGCGAGCCAGATGAACGCCACCCAGCCGAGCGCGGCGCGCACGTCGCGCTTGTGGAGCACGGCGTGCCCGCTCGCGACGAGCGCGATCACGAGCGTGAACACCGCCGCGGTGATGGTCCACAGCTCCTCGAGCACGATCGTCGATGGAAGCATCCTTCGACGCCGCGGTCGAGGGACGGTCGGGGGCCGAACGTGTGCGCCCGCGGTGAACGCCCCCAAACCGGGTGCAGAGATCAGGATGGTCCCCGACGACGCGGTGCTCGAGGCGCGCACTGTGGGTCGCGCGAGCGCAGGCGCAGCTCGCAGGGAGGGGCCCCGTCGCGAAGCGACGGGGAGGGATGCAATCCCTCCCGGCGGGGAACGGTCGCGAACCCGCGAAGCGGGCGCGACCGTTCACGGGCCCCGCCGAGCGGGGGTGGGGCCCCGACGACGGCGGTCAGCCGTCGGCGGGGCGGGGGACGCAGTCCCCCGCTAGACTACCGGCGCCGCCGCGGCGACGCGCGTGCCCTCGGCGCGGACGCGGCCGAGCGTCGCGGCGAGGTCGTCACCGGCGAGCGTCTCGCGGCGCAGCAGCTCCTTCGCGGACTCCTCGAGGAGCGGGCGGTTGTCGAGCAGGATCGCGCGGGCGCGCTGGAAGGCGGCGTCCACCGTCTCGCGCACCGCGACGTCGATCTCGCGCGCGGTCTCCTCGGAGTAGAGCCGCCGCGTCCCGGTCACCTGGCCGAGGAAGCCCTCCGGCTCGGACTCGTAGGTCACCGGTCCGAGCGAGCCGTCCATGCCGTAGCGGGTGACCATGTTGCGAGCGATGTCGGTCACCTTGGCGAGGTCGTCGGCGGCGCCGGTGGAGTAGTGGCCGAACACGACCGCCTCCGCGGCGCGGCCGCCGAGGAGCACGGCCATCTTCGATTCGAGCTCCTCGCGCGTCATGAGGTAGCGGTCCTCGGTCGGCCGCTGGATGGTGTAGCCGAGCGCGCCGATGCCGCGCGGGATGATCGAGATCTTGTGGACCGGGTCGGTGCCGGGCAGCGCCTGCGCCACGAAGGCGTGGCCGAGCTCGTGGTGGGCGACGATCTCGCGCTCGCGCGGGTTGAGGAGCCGGTTCTTCTTCTCCAGGCCCGCGATGATGCGCTCGATCGCGACGTTGAAGTCCTCCATGGTGATCTCGTCGGCGTTGCGCCGGGTCGCGACGAGCGCCGCCTCGTTCACGAGGTTCGCGAGGTCGGCGCCGGTGAAGCCGGGCGTGAGCGCCGCCACCTCGTCGAGCTTCGTGCCGGGGGCGAGCTTCACCTTGCGCGTGTGGACCTCCAGGATCTGCGCGCGCCCGACGCGATCGGGCCGGTCGACGAGCACCTGCCGGTCGAAGCGCCCGGCCCGGAGCAGCGCCGGGTCCAGGATCTCCGGCCGGTTCGTGGCGGCGATGAGCACGATGCCGACCGACGGGTCGAAGCCGTCGAGCTCGACGAGGAGCTGGTTCAGCGTCTGCTCCTTCTCGTCGTGGCCGCCCATCATGCCGGGCATGGAGGCGCGGGCGCGGCCGAGCGCGTCGAGCTCGTCGATGAAGATGATGGCGGGGGCCTTCAGCCGGGCCTGCTCGAAGAGATCGCGCACGCGCGCGGCGCCGACGCCGACGAACATCTCCACGAACTCCGAGCCGGAGATGGAGAAGAAGGGGACCCCGGCCTCGCCCGCGACCGCCTTCGCGAGGAGCGTCTTGCCCGTGCCGGGCGGCCCGACGAGGAGGACGCCCCTCGGCATCCGCGCGCCCAGGCGGCCGTAGCGCTTCGGGTCCTTCAGGAACTCGACGACCTCCTTCAGCTCCGCCTTCGCCTCGTCGACGCCGGCCACGTCCCCGAAGGTCACCTTGGTGTCGGTCTCGACGTACACCTTGGCCTTCGACTTGCCGATGGCCATGAGCCCGCCGCCGGGCCCGCCGAGCTGCTTCGCCATGCGGCGCCCGAGGAAGACCCAGATCCCGAAGAAGAGCGCGATGGGGAGGACCCAGGACAAGATGAGGGGGACGAGCTCGTTCTGGAAGCGGCCCGCGTAGACGACGCCGTGCTGGTCGAGCTCCTTCGCCATCTCCGGGTCGACCCGGGTGGTGACGAAGCGCGTCTTGCCGTTGAGCGGCTCCTTCAGCTCGCCCTGCACGTCGTCCTGCGAGACCACCACGCGGACGACCTTGTCCTCGCGGACGAGCTTCTGGAACTCGCTGTACGGCAGGGTCTGGACCGCCTGAGACTGGGACCACCAGTTCTGCAGGAGCATGACCCCGAGGGCGGCGAGCAGGACGTAGCCGAGGTTGAAGCTGGTGGTTTTCTTGTCGAGGGGCATCGAGGGCTCCCGCCGCCAAATGCGGCGTCTCCCGATCCGTAACCACCCTGCGGGCGATGACAAACACGAAATGTCGCAGCCAGACCTTCGGAAAAACGAGGGCGAGCGAGCGAGCGTCCCTGGGGGAGCGTCGGTTACACTCTGGCCCCCGATGGCTCGCATCCTCATCGCCGACGATCACGACGCGGTCCGCGAGGGCATGGCGATCGCCCTCTCGCGCCTGGGCCACGACGTCCTCGCCGTGCGCGGCGGCGCCGAGGCGATCGCCGCCTACCGCAAGAAGCCCGCCGAGGTGGTGGTCACCGACCTGCGCATGGTCCCGGTGGACGGGATCCAGGTGGTGCGCCGGCTGCGGGAGGCGGATCCGGACGCGACGGTGCTCGTCGTCTCCGCGCACGGCACCATCGCCGTCGCGGTCGAGGCGATGCGCGAAGGGGCGATCGACTTCATCGAGAAGCCGTTCTCGCCGGAGGTGCTCCGCGCCCGCGTGGAGAAGGCCATCGAGATCGCGCGCGAGCGCAAGGGCGCGCGCAACGCCCGCGCCCGGGCCGAGGCGCTCGAGGAGGATCTCGGGCGCGATCGCTCCCACGGCCTCGTGGGCAGCTCCGAGCCGATGCGGCGCGTGCTCGATCAGGTGCGCAAGGTCGCCGCCACCGGCGCGACGGTGCTCGTGCTCGGCGAGTCCGGCACCGGCAAGGAGCTCGTCGCGCGGGCCATCCACGACGGGAGCCCGCGCCGCGAGCAGCCGTTCGTGTCGATCTCCTGCGCCGCCATCCCCGAGGGCCTGCTCGAGTCCGAGCTGTTCGGCCACGAGAAGGGCGCCTTCACCGGCGCCATCCGCCGCAAGCTCGGCCGGTTCGAGCTCGCGAACGGCGGCACGCTGTTCCTCGACGAGGTGGGCGAGATCCCGCCCGCCGTGCAGGTGAAGCTCCTGCGCGTCCTGCAGGAGCGCCAGTTCGAGCGGGTGGGCGGCGAGGAGACGGTGGAGGTGGACGTCCGCGTCGTCTCCGCCACGAACCGCGACCTCGCGCAGATGGTCGAGAGCGGCCGGTTCCGCGAGGACCTCTACTACCGGCTCAACGTGGTGCCCATCGTGCTGCCGCCCCTGCGCGACCGGCCCGGCGACGTCGAGGAGCTCGCGCGGTTCTTCGTGGGCCGGCTGGCGCCGCGCATGGGCCGCGCCGTGACGGGGCTCGCGCCCGAGGCGGTGGAGCTGCTCCGCCGCCACCGCTGGCCGGGCAACGTGCGCGAGCTCGAGAACGTCATCGAGCAGGCGCTCGTCTTCGCGGAGGGCGAGGTGGTCCGGCCGCGCGATCTCCCCGAGGGCGTGCGCCGTGCGCCCCCCGCGCCCTCGCTCCCGGTGCCGAGCGGCGATCGGAGCCTCACCGACATCCTCGAGGACCTCGAGCGGCAGCTCATCCTCGCCGCCTACGAGAAGGCGCGCGGCGTGAAGGCGGAGACCGCGCGGCTCCTCGGCATCAAGCCCTCGGCGCTCTACTACAAGCTCGAGAAGTACGGGATCGTGAAGGCCGGCGAGAAGGCCGAGGAGCTCTGAAGTGACCGCGCTCGCCCTGGCGCTCGCGCTCGCCGCCGCGCCGCTCGAGTGTCCGCCCGGCGCGGAGCACCGCGGCCTCGCGCCGCCGGAGGGCTTCGAGGAGTGGTGCGAGGCGAAGGACGCGGCGGGGCAGCCGCGCCGCGAGGGGCCGGCGCGCCGCTACTACGACGACGGCGGGCTGTGGGTCGAGGAGCGGTTCCGCGCGGGCAAGCGCGACGGCGCCTTCGTCGAGCATCACCGCGGCGGGGGTGTGGCGGTCGCGGGGAGCTACGCGGACGGCGCGAAGACGGGGCTCTGGACGGTGTTCGGCCCCTCCGGCGCGCGCGAGGAGGAGGCGGAGTGGCGGGACGGAGTCCCGCACGGGCGCTTCGTCGCCTACTGGCCGTCGGGCGCGAAGCGCACCGAGGGCCGCCGCTGCGGCGGCGTCCAGTGCGGCACCTGGCGCAGCTGGGACGAGCGCGGGAGCCTCGTCGGCAGCGGCGAGTACGGGGTGCCGTCGCTCACGCCCTGACGAGGCGCGGACGAGGCGCCCCGGCATCCCCCGGGCGCGTGACGGGTGCGTGACGGATTTCCGAGGCTTCCGACGGCTTTGCGCAACTCCGGCCCCGCGCGCGGCGTGTAAGTGCTTGATCCGGGGCGAGACGCGCGCGGGCACGTGGGTTGCTCTCCAGACCCGCGGATGTTCGAAGGCCTCGCCCTCGCCCTGCTCCTCTGCGCGCCTCCCGAGCTCGAGGCGCATCGCGCGGAGCTCGACGCCCTCGCCGGCCGGATCCAGGAGCTGAAGCTCCGCCAGATCCACGGCGAGAACGTGCGCCGCGAGCTGGAGCGGCTGCTCGTGCGCGCGCAGGAGGTCGCCGGCGCCATCGAGGCGGAGCTCCAGCGCGAGGGCGCGCTGCCGACGGCGCTGCCGCCCTCTCCCGACGAGCTGCGCGAGCGGGCCGACGCCGCCCGCGACGAGGCCGACCGCCTCGCGGCGGCGATCCACGCGCTCGACATCCGCATCACCACCGCGAGCAACGAGCTGCGCATGGCCCAGTTCGGCGCCTCGCTCACGACCGGGCAGGATCCGGAGCGCCACCGCCGGCTCCGCGTGCTCGTCGAGCAGCGGCAGCTCCTCGCGCACCGCCTCCGCCTCGTGCTCGCAGACGCGGCGCAGCTCGAGAGCGAGGCCAAGGCGATCGAGGGCGAGCGCTGAAC
This sequence comes from Anaeromyxobacter sp. SG17, assembly GCF_022690695.1. Classification (NCBI taxonomy): domain Bacteria; kingdom Pseudomonadati; phylum Myxococcota; class Myxococcia; order Myxococcales; family Anaeromyxobacteraceae; genus Anaeromyxobacter; species Anaeromyxobacter sp. SG17. The sequence goes on along the minus strand of NZ_JALCYX010000014.1, from coordinate 51,183 downwards.
GAGGGTCGGCGGTTGGCGATCACCCCGCGAACAGCGCCATCCTCCGCCGCCCGGGTGTGATCTCTCCGGGGCCGCGGGTCCGTGACCGCGGCACCTCTCCCCGACGGATGCGCCGGCGACGGCTCGAGCCGCCGCCGTGCCGCGCCCTCGCTACCGGAAGCTCAGCTATCCCTGCGCGTCACGCGCCGGGGCGCGGACTCGCTCTCGAGGTAGGCGTCGAGCGCGGCCGAGGGGACCGGCACGGCGAGCCAGGTCGCGACGAGCGCGCCGTCCGCGAGCGCGATCCGCTGCTCGACCCCCGGCGTGAGCTGCACGGTCCCGCTCGCCTTCACGTCGTGTCCCGGCACCCACAGGGCGTACGCGAGCGAGATGTCGCCCGTCGCGTCCCGCACCGCCTCGACCCGGAACGCGACGCGCACCGCGCCCGCCTCGCCGGGCTCGTGAAGCACCACCTCGGCGGCCTTGCCGGCGGGGGCGATGATCCGCGGGCGGGCCACGACCTCGCCGCTCGGATCCCTGAGCTCCAGCGCGACGAGCTGGCCTGCCGAGCCGATCTCGCGCTCGGCGCGGGCGCGGGCGATCGCCCCGTGTGTCCGGACCGCCACCTCTGTCGAGGCGCCGCCGACCAGGAAGGCCGACACCAGCAGGAGACCGACGCGGGCGGCTGACGCGCGGGGGAGCATGGGACCGTCCGGCTGCAACGCACGTGCCCGTTCCCCCGTGCGGAATTTCGGGGGTTTGGGGAATTCTGGCGGTGGGTGCGCGTGGCATTCCCGAGGTGCCGCTCGGAAATCCGCGATCAGGCTCTCCGCCAGCCCTCCCCCGTCTGCGTGACCCTCCCCTCGGACGCGAGCTTCTGGAGCGCGGCGAGGCAGCTGCGCTCGGCGAGGGGGAGCGCCGCGGGCGGGGTGTCCGCGTAGGCGAGCGCCGTGACCGCGGAGAGCGAGCGAGGGGCCTCGTCGAGCGCAGCGGCGATGAGCGCCTCGCGCGCGTGGCGATGCGCGAGGTAGGCGCCGAGCCGCTCCGGCGCCGCGGGCGCGGGCGGCCCGTGCGCCGGGTAGAGCGTGCGGGGCCCGAGCGCGCGGAGCCGCTCGAGCTGCCGCTCGTACTCGGCCATGTCGCCCTCCGGCGGGTCGATGACGATGGTCGACAGGGTCGAGACCATGTCGCCGCACACGAGCGCGCCGGTGTCCTCGTCGAGGAAGGCGAGGTGCTCGCGCGCGTGGCCGGGCGTCTCGAGGACCCGGAAGCGGCCGCCGAGCAGCTCCCCGTCGCGCACCGGGCGCACCTCGACGCCTCCCGGCACGCGCCCGGCGGCGAGCCGGTGGCCGAGGACGGGCACGCCGTAGCGCTCCGCCACGCGGGCGACCGCACCGGTGTGGTCGGGGTGGACGTGCGTGAGCCACACCGCGCGCGGCGGCCGCCCCTCCGCGGCGAGCGCGTCGAGCATTGCGAGGAGCGCCGCCTGCTCCGCCGGATCGGACGCGCCGGGATCGACGACTGCGAGCCCGTCGCCGGCCGGGACGAGCCAGGCGTTCGTGTGCGTCGCCGGCGGGATCGTGGGCGTGCGCAGCGCGGCGAGGAAGAAGCCCTCCTGGAACTCGATGCGCCGGGAGACGAACGCGTCGCAGTGCGGCGGCGCCGAGAGCGCCGCGAGGGACGGCTCGCCCGGGCGCGCGAGCACCCGCAGCGCGTGGAGGTTCGGCGGGTGGAGGAGCAGCTCGCCCGCGGCCCAGCGGCGGAGCGCCCGCGCCACCGGGACGAGCGCACCGGCCGCGAGCTCGCCCGCCCACACCTCCGGAGCGTCGTGCGACGCGAGCCGGACGAGGAAGAGGCGCGCGTCGTAGCGGAGCGGCAGGTGCGGTGGGGTGATCCAGCGGCCGGCGGGGGCGAGGCGAGCGGGGTCGAGGGCGAGGCGGTGCCGCTCGAGGAAGGCGCGGAACGGGAGCGTCCCGTCGAGCACCGCGCGCCGTCCCTCGGCGAGCTCCGCCCGAGACGGCGCCTCGCCCGCGCGGCGCGCGAGGAGCACCCCCGTCTCCTCGAAGAGCTCGCGGGCCGCGCAGGCGACGAGCGCGGCCGCCTCGCCCGCGTGCCCGGGGACCTCCAGCTCCGTGTCCTCCGGATCGAGCCGCCCGCCCGGGAACGCGTGAAACCCCGCCGCGAAGCGCCGCTCCACGCCGCGGCGCACGAGGAACACCTCGCGGCCGGCGGGCCCGTCGCGGAACAGGACGACCGCGGTGGCGACGGAGGCGGGCGAGGCGGTCATCGGATCCGCACGAGCTCCCGCTGGATCTTGGAGAACACCTTCGGCCCGTCGTCGGCGAGGAACACGTCGATCTCGCTGCGCACGCCGAGCCCCTCCTCCGGCAGGTAGATGCCGGGCTCGATCGAGAAGCCGAGCCCGGGCACGAGCGGGCGGGTGTCGTGGGTCTCGAGGTCGTCGAGGTTCGCGCCGTCGCCGTGGACCGACAGGCCGATGGAGTGTCCCGTGCGGTGGACGAACTTCTCGCCGAAGCCCTGAGCGGCGATGTGATCGCGGACGACGCGGTCGACCTCCCAGCCCTGCAGCGTCTTGCCCTCGCGGTGGGCGCGCTCGAGCGCCGCGAGCCCCGCGTCGCGGGCGTCGGCGGTGACGCGGAAGATCCGCTCCAGCCGCTCCGGGGGCCGCTCGCCGCAGTAGCCGACCCAGGTGATGTCCGCGTACACGTCGCGGGGGCCCGTGCCGCGGGCCCACAGGTCGATGAGCACGAGGTCGCCCGGGCGGATGGGCGTCGGCGTCCGCTCCGAGGGCTCGTAGTGCGGATCGCCCGCGTGGGCGTTCACCGCCACGATGGGCGGGTGGTCCGTCTCGAGCCCGGCGGCGGCGAAGCGCTCCATGAGGAACGCCTGCACGTCCGTCTCGAGCAGCGTCTCGCCGGCGCGGTGCGCCTCGCCGATGCGCGCGAAGGCGGCGTCCTTCGCGGCGTCGATCGCGGCGAGCGCGCGGCGGTGGCTCTCCACCTGCGCCGCGTCCCAGCGGCACAGGAAGCGCTGGACGAGCTCCGCCGAGGAGACGACCTCCACGCCGAACGTGCGCACGAGCTCCAGCGTCCCCGCGTCGACGCGCGAGAGGTACGGAATGGCCCCCTTCGGGAAGTACTCCATCGCCACGCGCGCGCCGGGCCGAAGGGCCCCGAGGAGCCGCCCGAGCGCGTCGAGCAGTGAGGCCCAGGAGGCGTACTTCTCGCGCCGCCCGGGGATCTCGGGTGGGAAGGAGCCGAGCTCGATGGCGTGCACGAGCGCCACGGCCTCGCTCGCCGCGGGCACGAGGTAGAACCAGCGCCGGGTGAGCATGTGGCCCTCGAGCCCCACCGCGCTCACCGCGGTCGGGTTCTGGCCGTGGAAGTCGTAGAGCAGCCAGGCGTCGAGCTTCGCCTCGGCGAGCGCGCGCTGCAGGGCGGGGAGGCCGGCGGCGGGGATGGGCGCGGCGGGGGTCGGAGAGGCCATGTCGTCGAGGATCTCCCTGGGTGCTAGATGGGCACGCGGTAGCGCTGGGCCGGGCCGCGGTCCGAGGGGTGCGTGATCTCGTGCAGGCGGATGGAGTTCGTGGCGCCGGTGATGCCGAGCGGTGAGCCGTGGACGAGGACGACGCGGTCGCCGGGGCTCACGACGCCCTCCTCGAGCAGCCGGTCGGAGACGAGCTCGGCCATGAGGTCCGCGCTCTTCACCGGCTCCATGATGCGCGGCACGACGCCCCAGTAGAGCGCGAGCCTGCGCCGGATCGACTGGTCGGGCGAGAAGGCGATGATCGGCACGCGCGGCCGGAAGTGCGAGAGGAGCCGCGCGGTGGTGCCGGAGAGGGTGAAGCAGCAGATCGCAACGGCGCCGGCGGCCTCGGCCGCCTCGCAGGCGGCGGCGGAGGTGACGAGGTTGAAGGGCGCGGGGCCGCGCGGGACGTCGAAGACCCCGGTCGTCGAGGGGCTCGTCTCCGCCTCGCGCACGATGCGGTCCATCATCTGCACGGCGTTCACGGGGAAGCGGCCGCTCGCGGACTCGGCCGAGAGCATCACCGCGTCCGCGCCGTCCCACACCGCGTTCGCCACGTCGGAGGCCTCGGCGCGCGTCGGCCGGGGGTGCTCGATCATGGACTCGAGCATCTGCGTGGCGATGATGACCGGCTTCCCCGCGATGTTGGCGCGGCGGCAGATGTCCTTCTGGAGGAGCGGCACGCGCTCGGGGAGGATCTCCACGCCGAGGTCGCCGCGGGCGACCATGACGCCGTCGGCGGCCTCGATGATCGCGTCGATCGCCCCGAGCGCCTCCGGCTTCTCGATCTTCGCGATGACCGGCACGATGCGGCCGGCGCGCTCCATCTCGTCGCGGCAGGCGCGCACGTCGTCCGCGGAGCGCACGAACGAGAGCGCCACCGCGTCCACGCCGTGGGCGAGCCCGAAGGCGATGTCGGCGCGGTCCTTGTCGGAGAGCGCCTCGGCACGCAGCGTCACGCCGGGCAGGTTGATGCCCTTGTGCTCGCGCAGGATGCCGCCCTCCACCACCTCGCAGCGGGCCCGCACGCCGTCCGTCCCGAGGACCCGCAGCTCGATGAGGCCGTCGTCCACGAGCAGCCGGTCGCCCGGCCGGACGTCCTCGGCGAGGTGCGAGTACGTGGTGGAGACGCGGTGCGCGTCGCCCTTCACCTCGGCCTCGGTGGTGATCTCGATCTCCGCCCCGGGCTCCAGCCGGACGCCCTCTCGCCCGACGGCGAGCGGGCCGGTGCGGATCTTCGGGCCCTGGAGATCCTGCAGCACCGCGACCGCGCGGCCGAGGTGCCGCGAGGCCGTGCGGATGCGATCGAGCATCTGGGCGTGATCCTCGTGGTGCCCGTGCGAGAAGTTGAGCCGCGCGACGTCCACCCCCGCGCCGAGCAGGCGCTGGAGGACGTCGGGATCGGACGAGGCGGGACCTAGGGTGGCGACGATCTTGGCGCGGCGCATGGGGACATCGTTTAGCGCCAGGCGGCGAACTGCGTCCAGGCTTCTGCCTGGTTCCCGCAAGTTCCGCGCCGGTGCCAGGAGAGGGCGTGCAGGACGGTCCACCGCTCCGGGTCCGGCGCGGCGATCGACAGGTCGCCTCTTTCCCCACGGCTCAGGCTGATGACCTCGTCGTCGCCGGTCACCTCGAGGAAGTCGTAGTAGACGGGGCCGCACTCCGCGGGCTCGAACTCGGTCCAGTCGTCGCGGACCCGGATCTCGAGCGGCCCGACGAGGATCGCGTCCGTGCCGCTCTCGCCCTCGTAGGCGGACTCCACGACCGCGAACTGGCGCACGTCCGCCGCGAGGACCCCGGTCGTCTCGATGCGGAAGCCGGGGTAGTTGAGCGGCTCGCCCACGGGGCCCTTGCCGGCGGGATCGGAGAGGAGCGTCACCGTGAGCTGCGCGCCGTCGAACTGCGCCGGGTACGCGAGCCCGCCCGTCGCGTCGGCGCGGAAGCTCAGCGTCACGTCGAAGGGTTCACCGCCCCCCTCCGGCACGACGCCCGCCACGCGCAGCACCGTCGGCTCGAGCAGCGCGCCGGTCCCGGTGAAGCGGAAGGCGGCCCGCGCGTCGAGGAGGAAGCTCCCCGCGTCCGAGCGCGCGACCTCCACGTGGAACGGCCTCGTCTCGACGTCGCGCGTCTGGCAGGCCGCGAGGGCCAGGCCGAGGGACAGCGCGGCGGCGCTAGATCGCGAACCCGGCACGGAGCCTCCACTGGCCGAGCTTCGAGAGGCCCGGCCTGGCCCACACGAAGCCCTCGGCGCCAAGGATGAACCTCCCGATCGCGCGCTCCACGCCCACGCCGAGCTCCGCGTCGTGGACCCAGCCCGGCCCGGCCCGCTGCGTGCCGGACAGCCAGCGGACGTCCGCGCGCCCGTAGAAGGTGGCCCAGTCGAGCACCAGCCCCGCGGCGACGGAGCCGCGGATCGCGGTCAGGTTGGCCGTGGCGACGTCGGCCGGGACGAATATCTGACCAACGGTGAGCTCCGCGCTCCCGCGCACCGTCCCCTGCGGCGTGAAGGACGTGCGCAGGCCGGCGTAGATTCCGTTCTGGCCGCCGAACCGCTCGTACAGCAGGAGCGAGTCGGCGCGCAGCACGAGGTTCAGCCAGCTCGCGAGCCCGATGTCCGCGCGGAGACCGCTGCGGAGCCAGCCGAGATCGAGGGACGCGATCATCCCGCCGCGGGGGACGGGGCCGAGCGCGAGCGAGCGCGCGGGCACCTCCGGCTCGAAGTCCCGGTCGTCGCCGGTGACGTAGGTCTCGCCGCTCGCCGGCGGCGGCTCGGACGGCGGCTGCTGCGGCTGCGGCTCCTCCTGCGAGAGGCCCGCGGCCGGCGCCGGCCCGGCCCGGGCGGCGCTCGGGCCATCGCGCTCGGCGCGGGCGCTCCCGGCGGCTCCCAGAGCCGCGACGACGAGGATGATCGCGAGGGGCCGCACGGCGAGGAGGGAGCCTAGCGCGCACCACCGGAGCCGTCCCGGGAAAGTAGCGGCGCTGTCCGCTTGGGGTGATCCCTGCTGCGGCGCACGCCTCTGCCCTCGGCGAGGCCATCGTGCGCCTCGCGACGGGCTCTACCCGAACGTCGCCGGGTCATCCGCGGGGGGCGCTTGACGCCCGCCGGTCCCGGGCTGGTACCGTCGGCGCACCTGATGAAGCTCGACCGGGAGTTCTACGCCCGCGACACGCGCGAGGTGGCGCGCGACCTGCTCGGGAAGGTGCTCGTCCACTGTGACGGCGGAGTGCGTCGCGCCGCGCGCATCGTGGAGACCGAGGCGTATCACGGCCCGGACGACCTGGCATCCCACGCCCGCTTCGGCCCGACGCGCCGCGCCGCTGTCATGTTCGGGCCGCCCGGCGTCGCCTACGTCTACCTCATCTACGGCACGAGCCACTGCATGAACGTGGTCACCGGCGGAGAGGGGTTCCCCTCCGCGGTGCTGCTCCGCGCGGGCGAGCCGGTCGAGGGCTGCCTCCACTCGACGCGCGGCCCGGGCAACCTCTGCCGCGCCCTCGGCATCCGGCGCGAGCACGACAACGGCCGCGAGCTCACCGGAGACGACCTGTTCGTGCTCGACGCGCCGTCGCCCCGGGAGCCGATCATCGCCGCGCGCCGCGTGAACGTGGATTACGCCGGCCCGTGGGCGGAGCGGCCGTGGCGCTTCGCCCTCGAGGGGAACGCCTTCGTGAGCCGCGCGCCGGGCGCGTGGCGGAGCGTCCGCCGCGGGCGGCCCTGAGCGTGTCCTCGCCCCGCGTCCGGGATCGGTCCGCCGGCCGGAAGCCACGAGCCGCCGAGGGGGAGACCTCTCGCCCGGGCGAGGGCTCCCGCCGGCCGGAGTTGGGCTATGGTGCGCCGCGTGCTCCACCTCCTCGGCCAGGACAGCCGCGCCCTCGCGACGCGGGCCGGCATCGCCCTCGACGACGCCCGGCGCATCACCGGCGCGGTGATCGGCCGGGGCGCGCCGCTCCGCTCGGCGCGCAACGTCCGGCGCGCGGTGCTCGATCGGGTCGAGGCGCTCACCACGCCCGGCGAGCTGCGCCGCGTCACGACCGTCGACGCCAGGGACGGCTTCCGCCGCTACCTCTTCGAGCTGCCGGACGGCGCGCGCGTCGAGGCGGTGCGCATCCCGCTCTACGACACGCACCACACGGTCTGCCTCTCCTCCCAGGCGGGCTGCGCCCTCGCCTGCGCCTTCTGCGCGACCGGCGCGCTCGGGCTCGTGCGCTCCCTGCGCGCCTGGGAGATCGTGGCGCAGCTCCTCCACGTCCGCGCGGACGCCGTCCGCCCCGTCACCGGCGTCGTCTTCATGGGCCAGGGAGAGCCGTTCCTCAACTACGACGCGGTGCTCGACGCGGCCTACACGCTGTGCGACCCGGCCGGCGGGCGCATCGACGCGCGGCGCATCTCGATCTCCACGGCCGGGGTGGTGCCCATGATCCGCCGCTACACGGCGGAGGGGCACAAGTTCCGGCTGTGCGTCTCGCTCAACGCCGCGATCCCCTGGAAGCGGCGCGCGCTCATGCCCATCGAGCTCGGGTTCCCGCTCGACGAGCTCGTGGAGGCGATCCGCGAGCACGCCGCGAGGCGCGGCCGCGTGACGCTCGAGTACGTCATGATCTCCGGGGTGAACACGGGCGAGGAGGACGCCGCCGCGCTCGGCCAGCTCCTCGCCGGCATCCCGGTGCGGCTGAACCCCATCGCCGTGAACGACGCGAGCGGACGCTACCGCCCGCCCGACGAGGCGGAGTGGAACGCGTTCCGCGACGCGCTCGGGCGCGCGCTGCCGGGGCAGCCCATCGTGCGGCGCTACTCGGGCGGGCAGGACGAGCACGCCGCGTGCGGCATGCTCGCCTCGCGATCGCGCAGCTGAGGCGAAATCCGCCGAGCGGGATCGCCGCCGCGGCGGGCACCGGCTGCCGGTGCCGCGCGGAGACGTCGTCTACGAGAGCGCCCTGACGATCGCGTGCGTCAGGAAGAAGACGATCGCGGCCACCACCGCCGAGGCGGGGATGGTCAGGATCCAGGCCCAGACGATCCGCCCGGCCACGCCCCAGCGCACCGCCCGCGTGCCCTTCGTCGAGCCCACCCCGACGATCGCGCCGGTGATGGTGTGCGTCGTCGAGACCGGGATGCCGTAGTGGGCGAGGGCGAGGATGGTGACGCCGCCGCCCGTCTCGGCGCAGAAGCCGCCGATGGGCTGGAGCTTCGTCAGGTTGTGGCCCATCGTCCGCACGATGCGCCAGCCGCCGAACATCGTGCCGAGCGCGATGGCGGCGTGGCAGGCGAGCACGACCCAGAACGGCACCGGGAACTTGTGCGCCACGTCCGCGGCCGAGACGCGGTCCGCCCAGATCGTGCCGTACAGCACGACCGAGATGATCCCCATGACCTTCTGCGCGTCGTTCGTGCCGTGGCTGTAGCTGAAGATGCCGGCCGACACGAGCTGCAGCCGGCGGAACCAGTGGTCGACGCGCGCGGGCGTGCTCTTCCGCACCACCCAGGCGGTGAGGACCATCATCAGCGAGCCGAGCACCATGCCGATGAGCGGCGACAGCACGATGAACGCCGCGATCTTGGCGATGCCCGAGCCGATGAGGCCCCCGACGCCGAGCGGCGGGAGGGCGGCGCCGATCATGCCGCCAGCGAGCGCGTGCGAGGACGAGGACGGCAGCCCCCACCACCAGGTGAGGAGGTTCCAGACGATCGCGCCCATCAGCGCGGCAAAGATCACGGTGAGGACGAGGGGCGTCCCGTGGGTGCGGAGCTGGTCGAACTGCACGATGCCCTTGCCCATGGTCGCGGCGACCTTGAGCTCGACGCCCCACAGCACGGGCGCCGCGGAGATGAAGTTGAAGAACGCGGCCCACGCCACGGCCCACAGCGGCGAGAGCACGCGCGTCGAGACGACGGTCGCGATCGAGTTCGCGGCGTCGTGGAAGCCGTTGAGGAAGTCGAACGCGAGGGCGACGAGGATGAGCCCGACGACGATGGGGAGGAGCATGGAGGGGGGCTGATCGTGCGGCGTTCTGCGCTAGGCGTGCTCGAGGACGACGCCCTCGAGCACGTTCGCGACGTCCTCGGCGCGGTCCGTGGCGGTCTCGATGAGATCGATGATCTCCTTCCACTTCATGACCGTGAGCGGGTCGTTGCCGCGCTTGAAGAGCTTCGCCATGGTGCGGCGCGTGAGCGTGTCGGCCTGGTTCTCGAGGACGTTCATCTCCTTGCACGCCTCCAGGATCCTGCCGGGGTTCTTCTTCATGTCCCGCAGTCCGGCCACCGCCTCGCGCATCTTCTCCGACTGGGCGACGAGCACCGCGGCGAGGTCGCGCGCGTCGGGGAGCACCTGGTCGAGATCGTAGAGCCCGAGCCGTTCCGCCGCGGCGTCGGCGAGGTCGAGCACGTCGTCGATGCGCGACAGCAGGCGGTGGATCTCGGTGCGATCGAAGGGCGTGATGAACTGGGTGTGCAGCCGGGCGAAGGCGCGGTGGGTGATGTCGTCCGCGCGGTGCTCGACGTCCTTGATGGCCTGGACCTTCGCCGGCACGTCCGTGAAGTCGTCGAGGAGCGCCTTCAGGAGCTTCGCTCCCTCCACCACGGTGGCCGCCTGGGCCTCGAAGTCGGAGAAGAAGTCGTCCGACTTCGGCATCAGCTTCTCGAGCAGTGTCATGGAAGGGCTCCGGGGTGCGGCAAGGCGCGCGAACCATACTCGACCTCGCACGGCAGTCCAACGGAGCCGTGCCGCGCCCGGCCCTTGGCGCTCAAAACATCATCCCCCTAACGGGGTGGTTCTGAAGCGGGAAACCGAGTGTTTTTCCGGGGATGAGTGGCCGCATGTAGGCCATCCCACCACCCAGAGGCTTGCTCGCTCGTGCGGTGACCTTTCATATTGGACGTCCCGGGAGGGCGGGACGCCGGAACAGGATCGCTCCGCCTCGCGTTCCCGACCCGGGCGCGCACGCGCTCACCCGAGGGCCTGTCACCGCACATGCGATTCGCCGCCAAGATCGGCCTCCTGCTCCTCGCCGTTGGCGTCCTTCCGGTCGCCCTGCTCGGCATCGCCTCGTACACGGTGAGCCGGGCCGAGCTGCAGCGGACCGTCGGGCGCATGCAGGAGCAGTCGGCGGAGGATCTGGCCCTCTTCACCGAGCGGTTCGTCTCGGGGGCGCTCGAGAACCTGCGGCTCTCCACGAGCGCGGTGCTGCCGCTCGACGTCTACTCGCGCTCCGAGCTCCGCAACATCCTCGGGCTCCAGTACCGGCAGCTCCCGTTCCTCTCGATCCTCGCCATCGTCGACGACGACAAGTCCCCCGTGGCCGGGCCCATCTTCGTACCGGTCCCGCGCTCGCCCGCCGACGCCCGTCCCGAGGATGCGCCCCTCGCGGGCCGCGTCCAGGTCACGGACGACGCGCTCGACTCCTTCGCGCGGCGCCTGCCCGCGCCGCCCGCCGAGGTCGGGAGGCTCGAGCTGTCCCAGCCCTACCGTGGCGCGGACGGCGTCCCGCGCCTCGCGGTCGCGCTGCGCCTCGAGCCGACGCGCACCCTCGCCGCCGAGATCGTCCTCACCGACGTCGCGACCCGGGTGTCCGCGCTCACGCGCAAGGGCGCGGGCGTCGCCTACCTCGTGGACGGGCGCGGGGAGCTTTTGGCGCACGGGGAGCCGGACGGACGCATCGCACGGGAGGAGAAGGCGCTGCCCGAGCTCGGATCCGCGCGGACCGGCGCCCTCTCGCGGCTCGTCCAGCGCGCGGACGGCCGGCGATGGCTCGCCGCCTTCGCGCCGGTGGGGACGTACGGCTGGGGCGCGGTCGTGGCGCAGCCGGCGACCGTCGCCTTCGCCGCGGCGCAGAACCTCGGCGCCTACACCGTCACGATCGCCGGCCTCGCCATCCTGCTCGCGCTCGCGGTGGGGACGCTCCTCGCGCGGCGGGTCACGCGGCCGGTGCAGCGGCTCTCGTCCGCCGCCGCGGCCATCGCGGCGGGCGACTACGGCACGCCCGTCGAGGCGCGCGGCCGAGACGAGATCGCCGAGCTGGGGCGCGCCTTCGGACGGATGACCGCCGAGATCCGGCGCCGCGACGAGGAGATCCGCGGCTGGAACCGCGAGCTGCAGGCGCGGGTCGAGGAGCGCACGGCCGAGCTCAAGGCCGCGCAGGATCAGATCCTCCGCACGCGCCGCCTCGCCGCGCTGGGCTCCCTCGGCGCCGGCATCGCCCACGAGCTCAACAACCCGATGACCGCGATCACCGGGTACCTCGCCATCGTGAGGAAGCAGCTCGGTCCCGGCTCCCCCCAGGGCGAGCTCATCGCGAACGCGCAGGAGCAGGCGGCGCGCGTCGCCCGCGTCATCGAGGACCTGCGCAGCTTCGCGGACCAGGAGCGGTCCGCCCAGGGCCAGCGGTTCTCGCTCGTGCGGCCGGTGCGCGCCGCGCTCGACCTCTACGAGGATCGCCTGCGGGCGGCCGGCATCGCGGTCCGCGCCCGCTTCGACGAGCCGCTCCCCGACGCGCAGGGCGACGTGGTCCAGCTCCAGCAGGTGGTCGCGCACCTCGTCGAGAACGCGATAAACGCCATGCCCCGCGGCGGCACGCTCGAGGTGTCGCTCGGCTCGATCGACGGTGAGGCCATCCGGCTGCGCGTCGCGGACACGGGAAAGGGCATCCCGGCCGGCCTCCGCGAGCGGATCTTCGATCCCTTCTTCACCACGAAGGACCAGGCGGGCCGCGTGGGTCTCGGGTTATCGGTGTCGCACAGCATCGTCGAGGCGCACCGAGGAAAGATCCTCGTCGAGAGCGAGGAGGGGGCCGGCGCCGCTGTCACCGTCCTCCTCCCGGCCGCCACGGCGGCGCACCTCGCCTGAAGGAGCTCGATGCCACGCGGGACGGACGACGTGGTGGTGGGCCTCGACGCGGAGCTCTTCGCGCCCGGGCTCCTGCACGAGCTCAAGCAGCCGCTCATGGGCGCGGAGGCCGCCCTGACGCTGCTCGAGCGGAGCCTGGGGAGCTCGCTCGAGGCCGTCGAGGAGTGGCGGATGCTGCGCGGGCAGGTCGCGCGCATCGCCGAGATCGTGAGCGGGTACGAGGAGCTCCTGCGGCCGCAGGGGTCAGTGCCCGAGCCGTTCGAGGTCGGCCCGGTGGTGGGCCGCTCGGTGGAGCTCCTCGCCCACCGCGTGCGGCCGCTCGGGCCGCGCTTCGCGCTCGCCCTCGGGCCCGGCCGGCTCGCGGGCTTCGGTCGCCCCACCGCCCTCGTCCACGCCGCGACGAACCTCCTCGCGAACGCGCTCGACGCGATCGAGGACGCCCCGGGCGCGCGTGTCGAGGTGCGCGTGCTGGAGCAGGGCGCGAGCGCGGTCGAGGTCCGCGTCTCCGACGAAGGCGCCGGCGTCCCCTCCGAGGCGCGCCCGCGCATCTTCGAGGCGCGCTTCACCACGAAGGCGCCGGGCAAGGGGACGGGGCTCGGCCTCCACATCGCGCGTAGCCTGATGGCGCAGGACGGCGGACGGGTGTACCTCGTGCCTGAGGAGGATCCCGCCCGCTTGCCCTGGGCCGTGACCGAGTTCTGCGTGGTGGTGCCGGCCTCGGCCGGCGGAGGTGCGCCGTGACCGCCCTCCGGGTCATGGCGGGCTTCGCCGCCGGCGCGACCCTCGCCGGCATGGTGGTGGGGGTCGCGCGGCTCACCGAGACGGTCGAGCCCGCGACCGCCGTGGCGGAGCAGCCCGCCGCGACGGCCCCCGCTGCGACGGCCTCCGCGCCGAGCGGACCGCGTCCGGAAGAGCCGCCCGCCCGCTGGCACGCGCCGGAGGGCGCGCCGGAGGAGGTCACCGCCGGCGTGCTCGCGAAGGTCGCGTCGCAGCGGGCGGAGGCTGCGCGCGGGTGCAGGACGAGCCGCGAGCCCTCCGCGACCGAGAAGCACGGCCGCAAGGGCGCGCGGGCCGAGCCGAAGGCGGCGCGCTGCCCACCCGAGGAAGGGATCGAGTCGGTCGAGATCGACTGGAATGGCCCTCCCGCGACGCGCTGAGCCGGGGGTGCACGCCCTCCTGTGGGTGGTCGCGAGCGTGCTGCTCGCGACGGCGGCACCCGCGCGCGCGGCGCCTGGTGCGCGCGCCGCCGAGGGAGGCGCCCCGGCCGGCGGCGGCGCGCTCAAGCTCAGCGTCCGGCCGACCCGCCTCGTGCTCGGGCAGGACGGCACGGCGGAGCTTCGGATCTGGGCGCCGCCGGAGGTCGAGGAGCTCACCCTCAGCGCGAGCGCCGGGCGGGTGGAGGGGGTTCGCCGGCTCCCGAACGGCGGGTTCGCCGCGCGCTACCGTCCGCCCGCCGAGCGCTTCCCGCAGGTCGCGATCATCGCCGCGACCGCCCGCGGCGCCGCCGGCCCGCTCGACGGCTGGATGGCGCTCCCGCTCTACGGCCAGGGCGACGCGAAGGTACGGGCGAGTCCCGGCCAGAGCATCACCCTGCGCATCGGCGACCGCGCCTTCGGCCCCAGGATCGTGGGCGAGGACGGGCTCGCCGTCATCCCGGTCGTCGTGCCGCCCGGCGTGCACGAGGCGCACCACGGCTTCCGGCCCATCGACCTGCACGTCCCGGAGACGCCGCTCGTCCACGCCGTCGCGCTCCGCGCCACGGTGCAGGCGGACCGGCAGGAGCAGGTGCGCGTCGTCGCGTACGTCGTCGCGCCGCACGGCGCGGCGCGGCGAGGGGACGTGCCGGTGGTCGAGCCGTCGCGCGGCTCGGTGTCGGTGTCGGCGCGCGAGGCCGGCGCGTACGAGGTGCTCTGGACGCTCCCGCCCGGCCCGGCCGGCGAGGAGCGGCTCGCGGTGCGGCTCGCAGGGGCGCCCGCGTCGAAGGCGCTCGTCCGCGTGGGGGTCGTGCCCGGGCGCGCCGCCGCGGTGGCGCTCGCCTTCGACCGCGAGGCGTTCGTGGCCGACGGGGATGCGCCGGCGGAGGTGGTCGTCACCGCGCGCATGGTCGACGCGGCGGGGAACCCCACCCCGGGCGGCGCCGTGACCCTCGGGGCCGAGGGCGGAACGATCTCCCGCCCGGTGGAGCGCGCCCCCGGCGTCCACGAGGCGCGGCTCGAGGTGCCGCAGAAGTTCGGGAGCCGCCGCGAGGTGCTCGTCACCGCTCGCGCCGAGGCGGAGGGGCTCTCCGGCTCGCGCGCCCTCCCGCTCTTGCCGGGGCCGCCGGCGAGCGCGCGGGTCGAGGAACGCGTCATCGTGGCCGACGGGGTTCGCGAGGCGACGCTCCGCGCCACCGTGCAGGATCGCTACGGGAACCCGGTGACTCAGGCGCCCGTCGTCACCGCCGCGCGAGGCAAGGTCCTCGAGGTCGCGCCGGCCGGCGAGGGCGTCTACCGCGTGCGCTACCTGCCGCCGATGGTGGCGGCGCGCAGCGAGGACTCCCTCGCGTTCGCGGCAGGCGACGTGCGCTCTCGCAAGACGCTCGTGCTCGTCCCGCCGCGCGGCCGCGACGGGCTCCTCCTCGCCGCCGGCGTCGCCGCGGGGCGCGGGGGCGCGCTCGGGCCCCGGGTCGGCCTCGCGCTCGAGCGCGACCTGGCGAGCGCGCCCGCCGGGCTCCTGCTGTCCCTGCGCCTCGAGGCCGAGTGGATGGGCCAGCGGCGCCGGCGCGAGCTCGCGGGCGACGGCGAGGAGGTCGAGATCACCTCCAGCGCCGGCGGGCTCCTCGCCGGCGTGAGCGCGCGGCGCGAGCTCGGCGGCCTCACCGCCTGGGTCGCCGGCAGCGCGGGCCTGGTGCTCGAGTCGTCGCGTCCGGGCGACGCCGGGGCGGCGCCGGGCGGGAGGCTCTCGCTCGGCCTGGGCAGGCCGCAGCAGCGGGGCATGCCGTTCGTGGAGGCGGCGCTCCTCGCGGCGGGGCGCGGCGCCCTGCCGGCGTTCACGTTCTCCGTGGGAGTCCGGCTCGGCCGGGAGAGGTCGCATGGCGACGATCCTGATCGTCGATGACGAGCCGGTGATCCTGGACGTCTTCCGGCGCTTCCTGGAGGGCGAGGGCCGCCGGCTCCTGCTCGCCGGCTCCGTGCGCGAGGCGCTCGCCATCGCCCGGGAGGCGCGCGAGATCGACGTCGCCATCATCGACAAGAACCTGGGCGACGGCTCGGGGCTCGACGTCGCCCGCGGCCTCAAGGCGGCGAAGCCCGATGCGGAGGTCATCCTCGTCACCGGCTACGCCTCGATCGACTCCGCCATCGCGGCCGTCCAGATCGGCGCCTTCGACTACGTGACGAAGCCGGTCTCCGACTACGACGCGCTGAACCTCAAGGTGCAGAACGCGATCGACAAGGGCCGGATGCGGCGCGAGCAGCGCGACCTCCTCGTGCGGCTGGTCCAGAGCGAGGCGCTCCACCGCGGCGTGTTCGAGACGTCCTCCGACGCGATCCTCCTCGTGGACAGCGCGAGCGGCCAGATCGACGACGCGAACCCCGCCGCCGAGCGGCTCTACGGCGAGGCGCGCGACGCGCTGCGCGCCCGCCGCTTCTCGGAGCTGCTCGCGGCGGAGGGCGGCGACCCGGCGGCGCTGCCCGCGCCCGGCGCGCGCTCGGTCCCGTCGCGCCACCGCCGGGCCGACGGCTCCGAGCTCCCGGTCGAGCTCACCGCCGGTGAGCTTCCCCTCCAGGACCGCGCGCTGCGGGTGCTCTCGATCCGCGACGTCTCGGAGCGGGAGCGCGCGGAGGAGGAGCGCCGCGCGCTCGAGCAGAACCTGCGCCAGGCGCAGAAGATGGAGGCGGTGGGGCGGCTCGCGGGCGGCGTCGCGCACGACTTCTCGAACGTGCTCGCCGTGATCCTCGGCTACTCCGAGCTGCTCATGCGCGATCTCCCCGCCGGAGACCTGCGCTCGCGCGAGAGCGCGGAGGGGATCATCGAGGCGGCGCACCGCGCGGCGGGGGTGACCCGGCAGCTCCTCACGCTCTCGCGCAAGAAGCTGCTCCGCCCGGAGGTCCTCTCCCTCAACAAGGTCGTGCAGGACCTCGGCCGCCTCCTCTCGCGCGCCATCGGCGAGCGGATCGAGCTCACGACGCGGCTCCAGGACGCCCCCTGGCCCGTGCTCGCGGACGCGGACCAGCTCGCCCAGGTGCTCCTGAACCTCGCCGTGAACGCGCGCGACGCGATGCCCGAAGGCGGCCCGCTCGTCATCGAGACCGCGAACGCCGAGCTCGCGGAGGCGCCGCGGGATCTCCCCATCCCGGCCGGACGCTACGTGACGCTCTCGGTGAGGGACGGCGGCTGCGGCATGAACGACGAGGTCCGCTCGCGGATCTTCGACCCGTTCTTCACCACCAAGGAGACCGGCACCGGGCTCGGGCTCGCCACCGTCTACGGCATCGTGCGCCAGGCGGGCGGTGCGATCCGCGTCGAGTCGCGGCCGGGCCGGGGCGCCACGTTCACCGTGTTCCTGCCGGTGGGCGTGGAGCAGGTCGGGCGCGCGCACGCTCCGGTCGCGGCGGCGGCGCCGCGCGGGCTCGGGGAGACCGTCGTGCTCGCCGAGGACGAGGACGCGCTGCGCGTCCTGCTCGGGCGCGTCCTCGTCGGCAGCGGCTATCACGTGGTCGCGGGTCGCAACGGCGCCGAGGCGCTCGAGGCAGCCCGCGCCCGGGGCGCGCGGGTGGATCTCCTCCTCGCCGATCTCGTCATGCCGCGCATGACCGGCGCGGAGCTCGCCGAGGTGCTCCAGGGCGAGCAGCCGGGCCTGAAGGTGCTCTTCATGACCGGCCACACCGAGGACGCGCTCGTCGAGGACCGGCTCCGCGACGGCGACGTGGAGCTCATCCAGAAGCCGTTCACGAGCGAGGCGCTGCTCGGGCACGTGCGGCGGCTGCTCGGGCCGGCGAAGGCGAGCGCGTAGCGGCGGGACCCGTCGCGATCCTCAGTACGTCGACTGCAGGTATGCCCATCGATCACGCACCCACTGCCGCACGTAGGCGATCTCCTCGTCGTACCCCCAGCCCGTCCGCCCGTACACGCTGCTGAAGTACGCCACCTGCTCGGCGTTCCAGCGCAACTGGTCCCGCCGCGCGGCCTCGTCGTGCTGATGAGTGTAGTCGTCGATCATGGCGAGCACGTCAGTGACGGGGACCTGCTGCACGAGGTCGCCGAGCCGCGCCCGCGTCGCCTGCTCGAAGGGAGGGAGCAGGAGGCGCCGGAATAGGTTGTTGTCGGGCGTGAACTCGGTGGCCGTGCTCGGCGGAAACCGGAGGATTCCTCCCAGGGCCTGCGCGCAGTCCCACACCGCCGTGCGCCAAGGCCCTCCCGCTGGGTCGTGGTAGTGGAAGCTGTTGTGGTTTGCTGAATCGATAGCAAGGGTTAGCATCACGAGTGCCCACCATTGGCGGTACTCGTCGACATCGATGAGCCCGGGAAGCAGCGCCGCGAACGTCGCGTCGTCGGACTCGACCACGAACCGGACGAACGCGTCGAGGTCGTCGTAGGCGCCGGGCTCGCCGTCCAGGGGGAATCCCTCCTCCTTTGTGTACCCGTCGTGCCACGTGGTCTTCGGCAGCCCGGCGGAGTCGTACGGGTAGAAGTTCGCGGTGCGATGCTTCGCCATGTACAGGTTCGCGTCACCGTCGAGCCCCCCTCTCGAGAGCACCTGTCCGGCGATCTTCTCGCTCATCGTGTACAGCCCGAAGTACTCGCCGTTCAGGAAGAGCACCGCGCTCGCGGTTTGCACCCAGATCGGGCCGCCTAGCTTCTTCCAGAGATCGAGCACGAGGCGATCGCGGAGGTAGCTCTGATCGTCGAAGGTCGTGACGAGCAGCACCTTCTTGCGATCGAAGAACCCGAGGACGGGGTCGCTGAAGAGCTCGTTCGGGAAATCGATCGTGAAGCTCTTCTTCGGAAAGAGCAGGGACTTGTTTCCGCGGTACTTCACCTGCACGTCGAAGGTGTGCCCGCGGTACGTGAGCACCGCCGGCGTGTACTCCAGATCCGAGATGACCCCCGGCACTGACAGGTGGAACACCGGAAGGCCGTACTCCTCCGTATAGCGCGCGGGGTCCGGCGGGGTGTTCCCGGAAGCGTCGAACCTGTCCGCGACGCCGAGCGTGAACTTCTTCTCAATGGGCTCGATGGGCACGCTCGCGGCGATCTCGTAGACGCCCGCGTCCGCGGGCCCGGTCGTCCAGCGGATCTCCCCGGCCGAGGCGTCGACCTCCGCGCCCGGCGGAAGTCCCGCGATCGCGGGGTCGGATGGGAGCTCGCGCCCCGTGGCGCAGGCGATCGCGATGCGCACGGGATCGCCCTCGACCACCCAGGCCGGCCCGGTCAAGGTCAAACCGCAGGGACGCTGCGCCGGTTCTCGCAGCGCGTCACACGCCGCGAGCGTCCACACGAAGACGAGCGCGGCTGCCCCCCACGCGCGCGGCCCTTCCATCATGTCGTCATCCCCGCGAAGTGCACGCTCACCGTGTATGGCAGCGTGCACATGCGCACCTGCTCGAACAGGGCTCCGCAGGCGTGTTCGCCGTGGCTCTTTCGGGCGTTTGAGCTTCTGCGCAAATTGCCGCCGAGCGGCGCCCGTATCCTCAGCGGGACGGCCTCGCCGAAATCGGCGCCCGAGGGGCACAGCAGACGAAGACGACGACGGCGTGCCCTCCGCGACAAACGACGCGGATTCGGGTGAGATGCGGAGAGGACGCTCTCGCTTCAGAGCTGCTTCAGAGCGCCGCCGGATCGCCGTCCGGCGTGACGCCGCCGCGCGTGGAGCGCTCGCGCCAGGTGCGCCCGAGCGGGCGGTGCATCGGCTTGCGGGAGGTCGCGCGCATCCGGTCGACCTGCTTCCTCACGTGCCGCTTCAGGCGCTCGGAGGCGTCGAGGAGCGCCTTGTAGAGATCCTCCTGCACGCTCTCGACGTGGAGGGTGCGCGCGCCGGGCATCCGGAAGGAGAGGCGGCAGGTCTTGTCCACGCCGCCCTGCTTCGGACGGGAATCGGAGAAGTGGATGGAGAGCTCCGCGGCCTGGTCGTCGTACACGCGCGCGAGCGGGCGCGTGACGTGCTTCACGATGAAGGCGGCGACGTCCTTCGGGAGCGAGATGCGGTTCGCGTGGATGGAGAGCTTCATGCCCATACCCTGGTCACCGTTCCGCTCCGCGGAGCCCCTCCCGGTTAGACTCCTTCCGTGACCGAGCGCCTCTACCTCGCCGACAGCGGTCTCCTCGAGTTCGAGGCGACCGTCACCTCCACCCGCCCGCACTCGGGGCGCACCGCCGTCCTCCTCGACCGCACGGCCTTCTACCCCGAGGGCGGCGGCCAGCCCGCCGACCGCGGCACGATCGGCGGCGTGCCGGTCGTGGACGTGCAGGACGACGGCGGCGAGATCCTCCACGTCCTCGACGGGCCGGCGCCCGCGGGCCCGGTCGCCTGCCGCGTGGACGGCGCGCGCCGGCGCGACCACGTCCAGCAGCACCACGGTCAGCACCTCCTCTCGGCGGCCTTCGAGGCGACGCGCGGCGCGCGCACGCTCTCGTTTCACCTCGGCGAGGTCACCTGCACGATCGACCTCGACGTCGCCGCGCTCGGCGACGACGCGCTGCGCGCGGTGGAGGCGGCCGCGAACGACCTCGTCTTCCGCGACCTGCCGGTGGTGGCGAGGGAGCTCTCGGCGGAGGAGCTCGCAGCGCTGCCGCTGCGCAAGGCGCCGACCAAGGGTGCGCGAGTCGTCGTCGTCTCCGATCCTGCCGCCGGCGGGGAG
This sequence comes from Anaeromyxobacter sp. SG17, assembly GCF_022690695.1. Classification (NCBI taxonomy): domain Bacteria; kingdom Pseudomonadati; phylum Myxococcota; class Myxococcia; order Myxococcales; family Anaeromyxobacteraceae; genus Anaeromyxobacter; species Anaeromyxobacter sp. SG17. Next base: position 30,980 of record NZ_JALCYX010000014.1, on the reverse strand, counting down.
ATCCTGGACGCCTCGCCGTGCGGCGGGACGCACCCGCGGCGCACGGGCGAGGTCGGCGCGATCGCGGTGCTCGGCTCGCAGAAGTGGGGCGCCGGGTCGCGCGTCGAGTTCGTCTGCGGCGGGCGCGTCGTCGCCGCGCTCTCGCAGGCGCGGAGCCGGCTCGGCGAGGCGGCGCGCGCGCTCCGCTGCGCGCCGGCGGAGCTGCCGGCGGTGGCGGCCCGCGCGGCCGAGGACGGGGCGGCGCGGCGCAAGGAGGCGGAGCGGCTCACGCTGGCGCTCGCCGCGGTCGAGGCGGAGCGGCTCGCCGCGAAGGCCGGCGGCGTGGTGCGGGCCGTGGTGGTCCCGCCCGCGCCGGGCGCCGCCGCGTTCGTGAAGGCCGTGGCGGCGGCGCTCGCGGCGTCGGGGCGCGTGGCGCTCGTCGGCGCCGTCGAGGATGGTCGCGCGCACCTCGCCTTCGCGCGGCCCCGAGGCGAGGGCCCGCACCTCGGGGAGCTCGTCCGGGCTGCGGCGGCCGCGCTCTCCGGCAAGGGCGGCGGCGCCCCGGACCTCGCGCAGGGGAGCGGGCCGGATGGGTCCCGGCTCGAGGCGGCGCTCGCCGAGGCCGAGGCTGCGCTCGGCGCCGCCCGCTCGGGCTGATCACTCCTCGCCGCGATCGGCGCGAGAAGGCGACGGCGAGAGCGACACGAGCGTCGCGCCCCAGCCCCCCGCGCCCTCGTCGGCCGCGCGGAAGGCGGCGACCGCCGGGTGCCGCGCCAGGATGGCCTCGACCGAGCGGCGGAGGGCGCCGGTTCCCTTTCCGTGAACGATGCGGAGCTCGAGCAGCCCGGCCGCGCGGCACGCCTCGAGCCATTCGGGGACGAGCGCGCCGACCTCGGAAGGCCGGAACGTGTGCAGATCGAGCGTCCCCTCGAGGGGGATCGGGACCGGATCGTCGAAGGGCGGATCGCCGGGCGGTCCGCCGCCGTCGGGCGTGGGCGGCATGGGGATCCCGGCGATGATAGCCTCTGCGCATGCTCGCCGCCCGCGCCGCCGCCCTCGCGCTCGCCGCCGCCGTCGCGGCGCCGCTCCCCGCTCGCGCCGCACCCCACGCGCTCCACTACGACCTCGCCCTCGACGTCCCGCTCACGGCCGGAGCGAGCGTCGTCTGGTTCGGGACGGAGCTCGCGAAGTCGCACCTCGCGCCCACCACCTGCCGCTGGTGCGATCCGCCCGCCTTCGACCGCGAGGCGCGGCAGCTGCTCGTGTGGGGCTACGGCAAGCAGGCCCGCACCGCCTCGGACGTGCTCGCGTTCGGGGTGGTGCCCGCGGCGGCGCTCGCGCAGTTCGCGCTCGTGGCGGACTCCCGGCGCGACGCGCTCCTCGACGCGCTGTTCGTGGTGGAGGCGGTGGCGCTCGCCGCGGACGTGAACCAGATCGTGAAGCTGTCGGTGGGCCGCGAGCGGCCCTTCGTGCGCTACGGGAACTACCCCGAGCCCGTGCGGAAGCCCGATCCCGACGACCAGCTCTCGTTCTACTCCGGCCACAGCTCGCTCGCGTTCTCCTTCGCCGCCGCGGCGGGGACGGTGTCGAGCCTGCGCGGCTACCGGAGCGCGCCGTGGGTGTGGGGCGTGGGGATGGCCCTCGCGAGCGGCGTCGCTTACTTCCGGGTCGCCGCGGACAAGCACTACCTGTCCGACGTCGTCACGGGCGCCGCCGTCGGCACCGCCATCGGCATCGCCGCCCCGCGCCTCCTGCACCCGCGCGAGCGCGACGCGGAGGTCGGCACGCCCGAGCGCGTCACCCTCGTGCCGCTCCCGCTCGGCGTGCGCGTGGCGTTCTGATCGCGTCCCGTCAGCAGGCAGCCGCTGCGCCGGCGAGGAGCCGCGCGATCGCGGCGCGGAGCGCCTCGAGCTCGAACGGTTTCTCGAGGCAGTCGGCGCCCGACGCGTCGAGGAAGACGCGGGCGGACGCGGTGAACGCGCCGCCGGTGAGGAAGAGCATGCGCCGGGCGTGCGGATCGCGCGCCGCGACGAGGGCGCGGTGCAGGTCCATCCCGCTCATCTCCGGCATGAGGAGGTCGCAGAGGATCGCGTCGAAGCGCTCGCCGCGCTCGAGCTGCGCGAGGGCCTGCCGCGCGGCCCCCGCCACGACCACCTCGTGATCGGGCTGCAGCGTGCGCTGGAGCACCGTCGCGACGAGCGGCTCGTCGTCGACGACCAGGATCCGCGCGCGCGGGCGGACCCCCGGCGCCGTCCCCGGCGTCCCGGACGCCGCCGCCGCAGCAGCAGGCGCGGGCGAGCTCGGGAGGACGACGCGGAAGATCGCGCCGGCGCCGGGCGTGCTCTCCACCTCGAGCGCGCCGCCGAGCCCGGTCACGATCCCGTGGCAGATGGAGAGGCCGAGCCCGGTGCCCACGCCCGGGGGCTTCGTCGTGAAGAACGGATCGAACACGCGCGGCAGGTGCTCCGCGGCGATCCCGCAGCCCGTGTCGCGCACCTCCACGGCCACCCGGCCATCGGGGCGCGTCCGGGTGACGACGCGGATCTCGTTCCGCTCCGGCGCGCCCTCCGCGATGGCCTGCGCCGCGTTGACGAGCAGGTTCAGGAACACCTGCCCGAGCCGGGCGGCGTTGCCGTGGACGGGTGGCACGGGCGCGAGGTCGCGGGTGAGCCGCGCGCGCCGCCGGATCTCCGCTCGCGCCATGTTGATGCAGGACTCGATCACCGGCGCGAGGTCCACCGGGCCGGAGCGGTCGTTCTCGCCGCGCGAGAAGGTGCGCAGATCGCGGACGATGACGCGCATGCGCTGGGCGCCGTCGCGCGCCTCGCTCACCGCGTCCTGGAGCTGGCGCGCGAGCTCCGCGTCGGACGGCGACGGCGGCGCGCCGGTGAGGAGGCGGCCGACGCGCTCCAGCCGGTCGGAGAGGAAGGCCAGGTTCGCGCTCACGTAGGCGAGCGGGTTGTTGAGCTCGTGCGCGACGCCCGCCGCGAGCGTCCCCACCGACGCGAGGCGATCCGCGAGCGCGAGCCGGGTGTGGAGCAGGCGGGTCTCGGTGACGTCGCGCAGGGCCACGAGCGCGCGTCCGGGGAGGATCCCCGGCGTGACGGTGACCTCGACCTGTCGGCGGCGCCCGCCGGCCTCGAGCTCCGCCTCGCCGCGGTCGCCGCCGGCCGCGAGGAGCGCGCGCCAGCCCGACCCGCCTGCCCGGGACGCCGTGGGCGTCGCGACCTCGTCGAGCGACCGCCCGGCGAGCGCCGCGCGGGTCGCGCCGAGCAGGGCGCAGCTCGCGGCGTTCGCGCCCACGATCGCCCCGCCTTCGTCCACGATGAGCATCGGGTCCCGCGCGCCGTCGAAGACGGCGCGGAGCTGGCGCTCCTGCGCGAGGAGCTCCTGCTCCGCGTCGGAGCGGGCGAGCGCCGACGCGAGGACGCTCGCCGCGGTGGCGAGGAACCGCTCGTGCTCGAGCGAGAACGCCCGCGGGGCCCGCGCGTACGCGCCGAGCACGCGCGCAGGTCCGTCCCGTCCCGGCAGCGCCACCTCGAGCGCCGCCACGAAGCCGAGCGGAGCGAGGTGGCCGCCCGGCCGGCCCCGCGGGTCGGCCGCCGGGAGCGCCACGTGGCGGACGTCGCCCTCGAGCCCCGCGGCGGCGAGGACCGTCGTGCCCGCCGGCCCCGCCTCGACCACCGCGGCCGCGTCGAGCGCGAGGAGCTCCGCGGCCGTGGCACAGACCACGTGCAGGAGCGCCGTGACGCTCTCGGCGTTCACGGCGAGCTCGCCCAGGGACGCGAGCGCCGCCTCCTGAGCGACGCGGTCGCGCAGCTCGGTCTCGTCTCGCCTGCACCGGGTGATGTCGTGGAAGACCACGACCCGGGCCTCCATCGCGCCGTGCGGGCCGAGCGCCGGCGCGACGTGCCGCTCGAGGACGCGCCCGTCGCGGAGCACGATCTCGTCCGTGTACGCCGCGGTGGGATCGCGAAGGCTCAGGCAATCGAGCTCGGACGCCGCGCGGCGCGCGAACGCATGTCGCAGCGCCTGGCGGGCCAGCACCGTGTCACCGAGGTCGCGGATCTCGGCGCGCTCCCCCGCGGGAATCCCCCACAGCTCGAAGAGCCGCTCGTTCGCCGCGAGCAGCCGTCCGTCGGCGGACGAGATGAGGAAACCGTCCGGTGAGGCCGCGGAGAGCGCGTCGAACAGCGCCCCCGGGTTGCCCATGAGCAGGTCCGGTGCGCGTGCGACCGGAAGACGCCGGACGTTGGAGGGTAGCGGGTCGGTCACCGACCCGGCTGGGATGCATGAACGGTGCGGGCCGGAGACGGTGTACGCCTGCCGAAATGCTCAAATACTCCCGCTAGCTTCGCCGCGACGCATCCGACATTCCACGCAGGTGTAGGCGGACCCGGGTGCGTTGAGCCCCGTTGCGAATTCACCCCCCGTGGGGGGCGAGGGGAAAGAGCTCCCCGACCCGCTCCGGCGGCCTCGCCACCACGGCGCGTTCACCGGACACGACGATGGGGCGGTCGAGGATCCGCGGGTGCTGGGCGAGGGCGCGGATGAGCTCTTCGGCCGGCGTGCGCTCCGAGAGGCGGAGCGCCTGGTACTCGTCGGCGTCCGTACGGGCGAGCGCGTGAGGGGGTGCCCCTAGCAGCCGGAGCAGCGCGCCTATCTCCTCGACCGTGGGCGGCTCCTCGAGGAAGCGGCGGAGCTCGGGCTCGACGCCCCGTTCCCGCAGGAGCTCCAGGGCGCGCCGGCTCGTGGAGCAGCGCGCGTCGAACCAGAGGACGCAGTCGGCGGGCATCGCGGCGGATAATAGGAGAGCCTTGGATCTCGCGCACCACCTCGACCACCTGTCCTCCCTCCTCGCTGCCGAGCGCGAGGAGGAGCGCGCCCGCCTCGACGACGCCCGCCGCCGCCTCGGCCTCGCGGAACGGGAGGCGCGCGGGCTCGCCCTCGCGGACGTCGAGGCGATCGAGGAGGCGGCGCTCGCCGGGCGAGCGCTCGTCACCTACGCCCGCCCGGGGGGGCGCCCGCTCGGCGGCGCGCGCGTCGGAGTCGGCAGCCTCGTGTCCGTCACGCTGCGGCGCGAGGAGCGGCCCGACGCGCCGCGCGGGGTGGTGGCGCGCCGGACCCGCGCGTCCCTTTCGGTGGCGTTCGACGAGCCCCCGCCCGACTGGGCGACGGATGGGCGCGTGGTGCTCGAGCTCGAGCCCTCTCCGGTGACGTGGGAGCGGCTCGCCGGCGGCCTCGCGCGCCTCCGGGATGATCCCGCCGGGCGGCGCTGGCACGGCGTGCTCTCGGGAACGCCCCCGCGATTCGAGCGAGCGGCGCGGGGGCCCGACCTGCCGGGCCCGCTCAACGCGGAGCAGGCGGCGGCGCTCGACCTCGCGGACCGGGCGGTCGACCTGGCCCTCGTGCACGGTCCGCCCGGGACGGGCAAGACGACCGTGCTCGTCGAGGTCATCCGGCGGGCCGTGGCGCGGGGCGAGAAGGTGCTCGCCACCGCACCCTCCAACCTCGCGGTCGACAATCTCGTCGAGCGGCTCGCGGCCGCCGGGCTCGCGTGCGTGCGGGTCGGCCACCCGGCGCGCGTGCTCCCCGCCGTGCTCGCCCACACGCTGGAGGCGCAGGCGGAGGCCCACGAGGCCGCGCGCATCGCGAAGGGCCTCGTGGAGGAAGCCATCGCGCTCAGGCGCTCGGCGGCGAAGCGGCGCCAGCAGCGCGGCCCCGGCCGCTACAGCGCCTCGCGCGAGAAGGAGCGCGACGCGCGCGCCCTGTTCGCCGAGGCGCGCGCCCTCGAAGCCCGCGCCGAGGCCGAGGTGCTCGATCGCGCCGACGTGGTGCTCGCGACGCTCACCGGCCTCGACGCCCCCGCGCTGGCCCGCCGAAGGTTCACCCTCGCGGTCGCGGACGAGGCCACACAGGCGGTGGAACCCGCCCTGTACCTCGCCCTCCTCCGCGCCGAGCGGGCGGTGCTCGCGGGCGATCACCTCCAGCTCCCGCCCACGGTGCTCTCCGCGGCGGCGCAGGCGGGCGGGCTCGGCGTGTCGCTGTTCGAGCGGCTTGTCGCTGTGCACGGCGACGCCGTCAAGGTCACGCTGGCCGAGCAGCACCGGATGAACGCACGCATCATGGCGTTCCCCTCGGAGGCGCTCTACGGTGGGGCCCTGCGCGCGCACCCCGCCGTCGCCGAGCGCGCGATCGACGGAGCGCCGCTCGAGGTCGTGGACACGTCAGGTCGCGGCTTCGAGGAGGAGACGCCGGAAGGCTCCGACTCGAAGCAGAACGCGGGCGAGGCGGCGCTCGTCGCCGCCGAGGTGGAGGCGCTGCTCGCGCGGGGGCTCGACCCCGCGGAGGTGGCGGTGATCTCGCCGTACGACGCGCAGGTGCAGCGCCTCCGTCAGCTCCTCGCCGCGCACCTGGATCGCGGGCTCGAGGTCGACACGGTGGACGGCTTCCAGGGGCGAGAGAAGGACGCGGTCGTGGTCTCCCTCGTGCGGGCGAACGAGACCGGTGAGGTCGGCTTTCTCGCGGACGTGCGTCGCATGAACGTGGCGCTCACTCGAGCGCGCGTGAAGCTCGTCGTGGTCGGCGACGGCGCGACGGTTGCGCGCCACCCGTTCTACGCGCGGTTCCTGTCGCACGCCGAGGCGAGCGGCGCGTGGCGCAGCGCCTGGGAGCGCGCGCAGGAATTGCCGTAACTGCGCGCTCCGCCGCACTCCGCAGGGGGCCGCGTCAAGCTCGACCCGCCGCCATAGGTTCGGTTTCGGCGGGGGCCACGGAACGATGGGGACGACGGGCGAGGACTCGGGGCGTCGGCTCGTCCCCGCGCTGGGGGACATCCTCCGGAACGGGATCAGCGTCTCGATGCTCGAGGCGGTGTTCGACGCGTCGCCCGTCGCGCTCATGCTGCTCGTCGGCCCGGAGCTCGTCGTCGATCACGTGAACGTGGCGTGCCGCGCGCTCACGCGGCCCGACGTCGATCCCGTCGGGCAGCGCTTCGCGGACGTCTGGCCTACGGGCGATCCCGTCGTCGTGCCGGCGCTCCACAACGTGCTCGCGACCGGCGCCGCCCTGTGCGTGGACGACTACGTGGTGCCGTTCGCGGGGGTCTCGCGGCGCTTCTCGGTGCAGGTGAAGCGCGTCCCGTGGCGCCGGGGCCTCGCGCTCCTCCTCTCGGCCTGGGAGACCTCCGAGGCGTGGGAGGCGCGGCTCGCCGCGGAGCAGGCGGCGGAGGCCGCGCTCCGTCGCGCCGGGGAGCTCGACGCGGCCGTGAACGCGATCGCGGACGGCCTCATCCTCTACGACCGCGACGGCGAGATCGTCCGCATGAACGAGACGGCGACGAGGAGGCTCGGCTACGCGCCCGACGAGGCCTCCCCGGATCTCGCTGAGCGGTTCGGCGCGCTCCGCGTCTACACCCCCGACGGCCGGCTCATGCGCCTCGAGGAGACGCCCGTCGCCCGCGCGCTGCGGGGGGAGACCGTCCGCAGCCTGCACCTGCGCGTCGAGTACCGCGGTGAGTCGGTCTGGGTCCTCGCGAGCGCCGCCCCCGTGCGCGGCCCCGACCTCTCGATCGTCGGCGCGGTGCTCACCTTCTCCGACGAGACCGCGCTGCACGAGATGGAGCAGGCGCGCGACGACCTCGTGCGGATGATCTCGCACGACCTGCGGACGCCGCTGAACGCGATCTTCAACCAGGCCCACCTGCTCCGCCGGCACCCCGAGGACGCCCCGAGGGTCGAGGCGCGGACGAACGCGATCCTGAAGAGCTGCGAGCGGATGAGCAGCATGATCCAGGACCTCGTCGAGGCGACCCTGCTCGAGGACCGGCAGCTGCACCTTTCCCTCGAGCCCGTGGACCTCGCGGAGCTCGTGCCGGAGCTCCTCGAACGCTTCCGCGGCGCCCTCGACACGGACCGCGTGAAGCTCGTCGTCCACCCGGACGTCCCGCGCGCGCAGGCCGATCCGCAGCGGCTCGAGCGCATCGTCCTGAACCTCCTCACGAACGCCCTCAAGTACTCGCCGCCGCAGGGGGAAGTCACCCTGGAGGTCGCGGCGGATCCGGAGGGCGTCGCGATCGTGGTGACGGACCGGGGCGTCGGGATCGCGCCGGAGGACGTCCCTCACGTGTTCGAGCGCTTCTTCCGGGCGCGCGGGGCTCGCCAGCCGGAGGGGCTCGGGCTCGGGCTCTACATCACCCGCCTCCTCGTGCAGGCCCACGGGGGCCGCGTCGACGTGTCGAGCCAGCTCGGCCAGGGCAGCACCTTCCGCGTGGTCCTCCCGGCCGCGGCCGCTTTGCACTGACCTCGCCTCCGCGCGTAAGCTCGCCCGCCTCCGCGTCCCGCCCGCTGCGGCGCGGAGGGCCCTCACCCGAACCCCTCGCACGGACCGAACCGCTTGATCCGCAGCACCTTCCGGCTCGCCCCCGGCATCGGCCCCTGGCTCGAGTCGAAGCTCTGGACGAAGGGCGTGCGCACCTGGGACGAGTTCCCCGCGCCGCCCGCCGTCGCCCTCTCCGCCCGCACCGACGCGCGGCTGCGCGACGCGCTCGCCCTCGCGCGCGACGCGCTCGCGCGCGGCGACGCGGAGACCCTCGCGGCGATGCTCCCGCGCGCAGAGCGCTGGCGGCTCTACGCCGCGTTCGCCGCCGACGCGGCGTTCCTCGACATCGAGACGGACGGCGAGGCCGTCACCGCCGTCGGCATCCTCGATCGCCACGGCCCGCGCGTGTTCCTGGCGGGCCGCGATCTCGACGACTTCCCCGACGCGACGGCGGAGTGGAAGCTCCTCGTCACGTTCAACGGCCTCTCCTTCGACGTTCCCATCCTGCGGAGCGCCTTCCCCGGCTGGCGCCCGCCGCGCGCGCACGTGGACCTCCGCCATCTCTGGGCGCGGCTCGGCCACAAGGGCGGCCTGAAGCTCCTCGAGAAGGAGACGGGCGTCGGGCGCGCCGCGAGCCTCGACGGCCTGGACGGTCGCGACGCCATCCGGCTGTGGCGCCTGCACCTCCGCGGCGACGCGGCCGCGCTCCGCACCTTGGTCGAGTACAACCTGCACGACGCGGTGAACCTCCGGACGCTCATGGACCTGGGCTACAACCGGATGATCGAGCGGCTGCGCCTCCCCGCCTCGCCGGTGCCCGTCTGCGAGCGCGGCGATCACCGCTACGACATGACGAAGCTCCTGCTCGCCCTGTAGCGGCGCCGCTCGCCCGAGCCGCCGGCCGCTGGCAGGCGAGGGCCCGGGGCGCGGGCGCGAGGACCCAGGAGGTGGCTCGAGCGCCGTCGCCCGCTCGCGTCCGCTGCTATGTAGTCGCCATGCCCATCTCCGCCTTCGAGCAGCCGCACGATCGAGCAGGACGGTTCGTGAACCTCGACGGCTCGCGCCCCGTCGGGCTCGCGACCGTCCTGCGCTGGGCAGTCTGGGACCGGCTCACCGGCAAGCGGAGGCGCGCCCCGGAGCGGGGCTCCGTCCTCACCGTCGCGGCCGATCGCGCGCGTCTCGCCCGCCCGCCCGCGGAGGGCGAGCCCGCACGGCTCACCTGGCTCGGCCACGCGAGCTTCCTCGTCCAGCTCGACGGCGTGTCGCTCCTCGTCGATCCGGCGCTCCGGCCCGCGATCTTCGGGGGCATCGTCCGGAACGTCCCGCCCGGCGTGCCGCTCGAGGACCTCCCCCCCATCGACGCGCAGCTCGTCACGCACAACCACTACGACCACCTCGATCTCCCCACGCTGCGCTCGGTCGGGGCGCCCGTCGTCGCCGGCCTCGGGCTCGCGCGCTGGCTCGAGGCGCGCGGTCTCCCCGCGACCGAGCTCGGCTGGTGGCGCTCGACGCGGGTCGGTGCCGTGCGGGTCACCTTCGTCCCCGCACACCACTGGAGCCGGCGCGGGCCGCTCGACACCAACGCGACGCTGTGGGGCGGCTTCGTCGTCGAGGGCAGCACCGCGACCGTGTACCACTCGGGCGACAGCGCGTACTTCGCGGGGTTCCGGGAGATCGGCGAGCGCTTCCCGGGCATCGACGCGGCCCTCCTCCCGATCGGCGCCTACGACCCGGGCTGGTTCATGCTCCGGCAGCACATGGACCCCGAGCAGGCGCTCCAGGCCTTCGAGGACCTCGGCGCCCGCGCCTTCGTCGCGATGCACTGGGGCACCTTCAAGCTCGCCGACGAGCCGCTCGACGAGCCGCCGCGGCGCGTCGAGGCGGAGCGCGTCCGGAGAGGCCTCCCGCCGGAGCGGGTGCGCGTGCTCGCGGTGGGCGAGACGCTGGAGGTCGCGCGCCCGCTCGCCGTGCGCGAGCCCGCGACGCCCCGCTGAGCCGCGCTCGCCGTCGCCTCGGGGCGTATCCCTTGCACCGCGCGCGGATCCTTCGGCGCGACGCTCCTGCCCCACCGCCGCGCGCCTCCTTTCGGCGTCATCGGCTTCCCCACGCGCTCCCACCTCGCGCCGCGCCGTGCGCCCGTCCCGGAGGCTTCTCGCGGGGACGGGCAGAGGAGGAATTCTCCGGCGAGCATGTTGCAGCTATCCTGAGAGACGGCACGCTCCCGCGCGACGGGAGCCGCCGGGGAGCGTCGATCGTGAACGCTGGCGCGCATCTCCTCGGGATCCCGCGGTCCACTTCCTCCGCGCGCGCCTCGAGCGCCGCCCCGGGGCGTGCCGTGGGGGCGCGCCGTCGTCGGGGCGCGACACCCGCTCGCCGCCCGCATGCCCGCCGTGCTGCCGCCCTCCTGCCGGCGCTCGTCGCGGTCCTCCTCGGCTGCGACCCCTACGTGAAAGGCAACGGCGTCCTCCGCGAGGAGACGCGCCAGGTCGGCGGGTTCGAGGGTCTCCGCGTCGAGGATGGGATCCAGGCGGAGGTGACGGCCGGCGTCACTCCCCAGCGCGTGGCGGTGAGCGGCGACGAGAACCTGCTGCAGCACATCTCGACCTCGGTGAAGACGGACCCGGTGCACGGCCAGGTGCTCGAGGTCCGCTCCACGCTGTCGTCCTTCGACTCCACCCACCCGATGCGCGTGGTGGTCTCGGTGCCGGTGTTTCGCTTCCTCGCCGCGACCGACTCCTGCTACGCCACGGTGAGCGGCGCCGCGACCGACGCCTTCGCGGTGGACGCCGACGACGGCGCGGACATGCGCCTGAGCGGAGCGGGCGGCGCCGCGCTCTCGGTCCGGCTCGCCGGCGGCCAGGGCGGCGGCGCCCACCTCGACGCGCGCGAGTACCGCGTCACCGACGCCTCGGTCGAGCTCGGCGGCGGCGCCCGCGCGGAGCTGCACGTGGACGAGCGGGTGACGGGCACGCTGAGCGGCGGGGCCGCGCTCGAGAACGTCGGCGGCGGCGTCTGCGAGGTCACGGCCACGGACGGCGCGACCGTGAGCTGCCCCCCCGCCGCCCCCTGAGGCCCGCCTACCGATCCTGGCGACGCCTCCTCCGGCTGCCGTCCGGGCGGGCGCCCGCGGGGCGCGCCCGGGCGCCTCCCGTCACGAAGCGGGCACGCCTCGCTCCTTGACGGTTTCGGAATCATGGACCGCCGTCTAGAATCCGCCGCCTCATGACCGAGAAGATCACGCCGGAAGTGGTCGCCCAGCACGGGCTCACGCAGGCCGAGTACGACGAGGTGAAGCGCCACCTCGGCCGCGAGCCGAACCTGACCGAGCTCGGCGTGTTCTCGGTGATGTGGAGCGAGCACTGCTCGTACAAGTCCTCGCGGGTGCACCTCAAGACGTTCCCCACCTCCGGGCCGCGCGTGCTCCAGGGCCCCGGCGAGAACGCGGGCGTGGTGGACCTCGGCGACGGGCTCGCCGCCGCGTTCAAGATGGAGAGCCACAACCACCCGAGCTACATCGAGCCGTACCAGGGCGCGGCGACCGGCGTGGGCGGCATCCTCCGCGACGTCTTCACCATGGGCGCCCGCCCCATCGCCTCGGCGAACTCGCTGCGCTTCGGCGATCCCAGCCACCCGAAGACCGCCTACCTCCTCGAGGGCGTCGTCGCCGGCATCGGCGGCTACGGCAACTGCATGGGCGTGCCGACGGTGGCGGGCGAGGTGATGTTCCACCCGAGCTACAACGGGAACTGCCTCGTGAACGCGTTCACGCTGGGCATCCTCCCGGCCGACAAGATCTTCCTCGGCACCGCGGCGGGCGTCGGCAACCCCGTCATGTACATCGGCGCCAAGACCGGCCGCGACGGCATCCACGGCGCGACCATGGCCTCCGCCGAGTTCGACGCCTCCACCGAGGAGAAGCGCCCGACGGTGCAGGTGGGCGACCCGTTCATGGAGAAGCTGCTGCTCGAGGCGTGCCTCGAGCTCTTCCAGACGGACGCGGTGGTCGGCATCCAGGACATGGGCGCCGCCGGCTTCACCTCCTCGTCCGTCGAGATGGCCGGCCGCGCCGGCAACGGCCTCGACCTCTTCCTCGACCAGGTGCCGCTCCGCGAGGAGGGCATGACGCCGTACGAGATCCTCCTCTCCGAGTCCCAGGAGCGAATGCTCCTCGTCGCGGCCGAGGGCAAGGAGGACGTGGTCCGCCGCATCTGCACCAAGTGGGACCTCGACGTCGCCGTGGTCGGGCGGGTGACCGACACCGGCCGCTGGCGCGCGCACTGGCAGGGGAAGCTCGTCGCCGATCTGCCGGTGGACCCGCTCACCGAGGGCGCGCCGAAGTACCAGCGCCCGATGAAGCCGCACCCGGCGCTCCCCGATCTGCACGCCTTCGACCTCTCGACGCTCCCCGAGCCCGCCGACCTCGGCGCCACGCTGCTCCGCCTCCTCGCCCGTCCCACCATCGCGTCCAAGGAGTGGGTCTACCAGCAGTACGACCACATGGTCCGGCTCGTCGGCGCGGTGCGGCCGGGCGGAGACGCGGCGGTGGTGCGGATCGCCACGGGCGACGCGCGCCACGCGAAGAAGGCCGTCGCCATCTCGGTCGGCGCGAACGGCCGCTACTGCTTCCTCGACCCACACCTCGGCGCAGCGCACGCGGTCGCCGAGTGCGCCCGCAACATCGCCTGCGTCGGCGGCGAGCCCATCGCCATCACCGACTGCCTCAACTTCGGCAACCCCGAGAAGCCGGAGATCATGTGGCAGTTCGCGGAGTGCGTGCGGGGCATCGGCGACGCCTGCCGCGCGCTCGGGACGCCCGTCGTGTCCGGCAACGTCTCGCTCTACAACGAGACCGAGGGCCAGGGGATCCTGCCCACGCCCACCATCGGCATGGTCGGCCTCGTCCCCGACGTCGAGAGGACCTGCTCGAGCGCGTTCAAGAACGCCGGCGACGTCATCGCGCTCGTCGGCACGCTGCAGGGCGAGGTGGGCGGCTCCGAGTACCTCGCCGCCGAGCACGGCAGGGAGGCGGGCCGCCCGCCCGCGCTCGACCTCGCGAGGGAGAAGGCGGTGCAGGAGACGGTGCGCCGCGCCGTCCGCGAGGGGCTGCTCTCGTCCGCGCACGACTGCTCCGACGGCGGCCTGGCCGTCGCGCTCGCCGAGTGCTGCATGATGCAGGGCGTGCCCGCCGGCGCCGAGACGACGCCCTGGATCGGCGCGGCGGTGCGCGTGCCGTTCCCCGCGCGGAAGGACTTCGTCCTGTTCGGCGAGGACGCGAGCCGCATCCTCGTGTCGATGCCGAAGGAGAGCGCGGCCCGCTTCGTGGCGCTCGCCCAGGAGTGCGGCGCGCCGGTCATCCGGCTCGGCGCGGTGGGCGGCGACACGCTCGAGATCCAGGGGGCGCTCTCGGTGCCCGTCGCCGAGCTCGCCAAAGCCTGGCGCGACGGCATCCCCGCCGTGCTCCGGCGCGACGTGGGCCACGCCGCCGCCTCGCTCGTCGCGCGCGAGCCGCAGGAGCCGTTGAGCTAGAGACGGTGATCAGTCCGCGCTTGCACCCCGGGGCGCGGGGTCGGGTATGCTGCGACCCCGCGCGGCGGCGACCCGCGGCAGGACGCCCGGATCGCGGGCGTCTCGACCCGGCGCCCGGGTTGCAGGAGCGCCACGCCTCGACCCCGCACGGATGAGCACCGCCGACCACCTCTGCATCTTCGAGCGCGCCACCGGCGAGCGGCTCCTCGCCGCCGAGCGCTTCGTGCTGGCGCTGCCGCAGCTCCTCGGCGCCGCCCTGGACGCCTGCGACCTCGGGCTCGACCCCTCCTCGCGCCGGCTGATCGTGCTCCTGCGCTTCTCGCCGGCCTCCGCGCCTCCCGGCGCGAGCGAGCGGCTCGCGTTCTGGGCCGCGCGCGCCGGGGGGCGCGCGAGCGACATCGGCCAGATCCCGCCCGGCGACCTCGACGAGCTGAAGACGCTCCTCGCCGCCTGCGAGCCCAGGCTCGCCGACGTCGCCGGCGCCGAGCTCTACCTCGCGACCGCCGCGTTCTTCACCGACGCCGGCGCGCCCGCGCTCCGGCGGCGGAGCCCCGGCGAGCGGCCCGCGCTCGTGCTCGACCTCGCCGGCGCGGCCGCCGCGGGCGCGAGCTACGACCCCGCCGCAGCGGCGCTCTTCGTCCCCTCGCCGATGGCGCCGCCCCAGGGCGACGAGCTCGTCCTCGCCGTGCGCGTGCCGGGCCTCGCCCGTCAGGTGGAGGGCCGCGCCCGGGTGGCGGCCGTGCGCTCCCCGGCGGCGGCCACCTCCGGGGCGCCCGCCGGCTACACGCTCGCGGTCGAGCCCGCGCCGCCCGCCCTCGCCGCCGCGCTGGCCGCGCACGTCGCGCCGCCCGCGCCGTCGCAGTGGGAGATCTCGCGCTCCGCCCCGCGGCTCGAGGTCCACGCGCCGGTGAAGGTGCTCGGCCGGATCGCGCTCCGCCCGGCCGAGGCGGCCTCCGCCATCGCCTGCGCGACGCTCGCCTACGAGACCGGCGCCGAGCTCGAGCAGGACTTCGTGGAGAACCTCTCCCAGGGCGGAGCGTTCGTGCGCACCGCGAGCCCGGCGGCGGTGGGCGCGCCCGTCGCGCTCGCGATCCGGCTGCCGGACGGCGGCGACCTCCACACCCGCGCCACCGTGGCCTACGTGAGCGACGAGGGCATGGGCGTGCGCTTCCAGCTCGAGCCCGCGGAGGAGGCGCGCCTCTACGCGGCCATCGTCCAGCTCACCGCCCGCCCGCGCCGCGCGCTCGTGGTGGACGACGACGCGCTCCACCGCCGGATGCTGGGCGACGCGCTCGCGGCCCGCGGCTACGAGGTGGTGACCGCCGCCGACGGCGCGGAGGGCCTGCGGGCGCTCGCCGACGAGCTCCTCACCCTCGACCTGCTGCTCACCGACGCCTGCATGCCCGGGATGGACGGCGAGGCGTTCGTGCGCACCATCCGCGAGGCCGGCGGCGAGACCGAGCTCGCGGTGGTCGCGGTGACCGGCCGCTCCGACCCCGAGCTCGCCCCCCGGCTCCGCGCCGCGGGCGCGGACGAGGTGCTCGAGAAGGCGCTCGGGGCGGAGCGGGTGGCGGAGGCGGCGGACGCGGTGCTCGAGCGGAAGCGGCTCACCACGCGCACGAGCGGGTGATCACGAAGGTGGCCGGCGTGGTCGCGGCCCCGTCGGTCGCGCTCATCGTGTAGGTGCGGCTGGTGCTCTCCGAGCACGTCTGACCTGCGGCGAACGAGACCTCCAGGGCGCACTGGGAGGCGAGGCAGACCTGGGTCTGGCCCGTCTGGCTCACGGTCCACTCCACCGGATCACCGTCCGGATCGGTCACGAAGTCCGTCACGGTCCCGCTGGCGCTCGAGACGGCGAGCTCGTTGACGAGGCACTGGCCGTACTCCCAGCGACAGCAGGTCGCGGTCTCGACGCACTGGGCGCCGAGGCCGAAGGCGTTCTTCGTGAAGACGGGGGCACGGTTCTGGATCTGGATCTGCGCGACGCTCGCGACGGGAGCGGACTCCCAGGGGTCCCGGACCCGCTGCTGGATGTCGTGCGCGCCCACGAAGTTGCCGGCGACGGCGGCGACCGCCGAGGCGAGGGTGCACTGGATCACCACCATGCCGGAGGCGTCGAGGACGTAGCTCGGGCAGACCGCGTCCCCCGTCGGATCTCCCTGCGCCATGGGATCGCCGTCCGGATCCCGCCACTGGCTCAGCTTGGCGGAGGCGCGGTACTCCCCGGCCGCCGCGTCGTACACGTGCTGCGGGGACACGACCGTCGCGGCCCAGGCGACCTCGGGCGGCCGGTTGCCGATGACGACGGGCCAGGTCTCGCTCGTCTCGGCGCCGTTCACGTCGCGAACCGAGAACGTGATGGCCCGCTCGAGACCCTCCCCGCCGATGAGGAGGAGCGCGTCCGCGGGGGCGGTGTACGGCAGCTCGATGCTGAAGGCGGCGCGGTCGCCGAGGTCCTCGACCTGGAACGTCGCCGCGCCGTCGCCGACGTGATGCCCCGCGACGGTCCGCCCCTCGAGCGGGTCGCCGTCGGGATCCTCCGCGAGGACGCCGATCGCGCCATGCGCGGAGAACCGCGACGAGGCCGCGTCGAAGGCGTGGTTGAAGACGGGGATCGCCTCCGTCACCACCGGCGGCGCGTTTCCGATGCTGAGGCGCGTGGCCGCGACGCCGATCACGCCGGCCTCGTCCCGGGCCTCCACGCGCAGCACCCAGTCACCCGCGATGGCGGTGCCGTCCGTCTCGATGCGCACGGTGGGCCTGGCGGCGTCGGGCCCCGGCTCGAAGATCGCGCGCCGCTGGGCGTCGAGCGCGTGCCCCGCTGGCGGCTCGACCGTCCAGTGGAAGCTCGCGCCGGCGACGGCCGAGGTCGCGGAGAGCGCGACCGCGCCGCCGAGCTCGGTGACCGGCCGGCACGTGATCGGCTCGCCCTCGCACCGGTGGTCCACCGCGACGTCGGCGCCAGCGGTCACGAGGGGCGCGCCGGAGCGCGGGGCGACCTCAACGAGCGCGCTCGCGGGCGCGCTCTGGACGGAGAGCTCGTCCGCCACGACGAGCGAGACCTCGTAGCGCCCGGGGCAGGCGAACCGCACCGGGGTGGTGGCGGTGGTGCCCGCGACGACGGGAGGCTCGCACGGCGCATCCACGGCGCGGACCGTCCACGCGTACGCGACGACCGCGTCCTCCGGCGCGTCCGGGTCCGAGCTGCGAGAGCCGTCGAGGGTGACCACGTCGTTCGCCTGGACGACGCTCAGCGGGCTGATGCGGGCGAGCGGCGCCGCGTCGGCGACGCACGCGCGCGCGAGGCACCGCGAGGCGGGCGGGCACGACTCGGTCGTGTCGCAGGTGATGGGGGCGGGCCCGCCCTGCGAGCAGGCGAGCGCGGTCGCGAGCGCGAGGGGAAGCGCGACGTTGAGCGCGGGGACCGCTGTGCGGTGGGTCGGCATCTCTGTTCTCCGGAGAGCGTCGGCTGGAACGACGAAGAGTAAAGGTTCGCCGAGGGTGGGTTCAATCGAGGCGCGCCAATGCGACGATCGTTCCAGCGCCCGCACCGCGTCCGGCGCGCTTCGTCGAGGGGCGAGGGTCCGCGGCGCGGCCGGTCCGGTCCGACACGGGGACACAGGTGCGCCGACGCGCCGATGGGTCGCTCGTCACTCCCGGCGCACATCACTTGCAGTCGCGGCGCGGCTGCTCGAAAATCCACGATCCGTCTCATCCACCCCGGAGGCACCGCCCGACATGGCTCTGTCCGGAGCGCTCACGCTGACCCTCGCGCTGCTCGCCGGCGCGAGCGGGGACCGCCTCCTCCTGTGCCGCCCGCGCGTGGGCGGGGACCCGGTGCTGGCGCGCGGGGACGCGATCGCCGAGGCCGCTCGCAAGGCCGGGAAGTTCCTCGACTACGGGGTCGCGTGCGAGGACGTCGCCGAGGGCGCCCGCGCCGCCCGCCGTGCCGGGCTCCCCTACGCGATCGCCGCCGGGGCCGAGGGGCGGGCGGAAGGGAGCCGCTACGTCCTCGTGCTCGCGGACGCGGCGAGCGAGACCGAGCGGGCGCGTCGCACGCTCGACGTGGCTCCGGGCGCGGACGCAGTGAAGCCGCTGCGGAACGCCCTTCGAGAGCTCGTCCGGACGCTCCCGCCCCCGCCCGGCCCGAGCCCGGCGCGCGTCGCCGCGTGGACGACCGTGGGTGCCGGTGTCGCCGCGGTGGCCGCCGGGACCCTCCTCGCCTTCTCCGCCCGCTCCGCGGCGGACGAGGCGAACGCCGCCGGCGACCCGGCCTCCTACACGCGCTCGCGCCAGACCTGGGAAGACCGGCGCCGCTGGAGCGGCATCTCTTTCGCAGCAGGGGGCGCCGCGATCGCCGCCGGGCTCACCTGGCGCTTCGTCTTCTGAGGGGACATCCCATGAGGCTCATCGTCATCTCCGCCGCGGCGCTGGCCCTCGCGTGCAGCTCGGTCGAGGACCGCGCCGCGTGCGCCACCAGCGCGAGCTGCCCGTCGGGCCAGTACTGCGCGCGGACCTCCGACGGGAGCGTCTGCTGGGCGGACGCGGTCCGGCCGGCGGTCTCCCTGGTCACCGCCTCGTGCGCGACGACCCCGTGCGTGCGCGATGGCGTCCTGCGGGTCGAGGCCACGGTCACCGAGGACAAGGAGCTCGCGACCGTCGAGGCGGCGCTCGACCTCGACTCCGGGGCGCGCAAGATCGCGATGACCGCGGCCGGAGGCCGCTGGGTCGCGGAGCTCCCTCTCCGCGACTGGCCCTTCGAGGCCTACGCGCGGCCGGTGGTCGTGAGCGTCGTCGCGCGCGACGGCGCCCGGAACGAGGGCAGCGCAGAGGCGGTGCCGGTGGAGGTGACGAGGTTGAGGTGGGTCTACGACGCCGGCGTGCCGATGAGTCCGGCGGCGGTTCACGAGGGCGGACTGGTCCTCGTAGGGCTCTCGAGAACGACCGAGCAGCTGGTGGGACTTCGAAGCGATGGCGCTAAAGCATGGTCAATCACTGCTGGAAATGCGTTCGTCACCGCCGCTCCCGCAACAAGCACTGGAAACGTGTGGTTCGGCTCGTGGGCAGGGGTCGTGTATTCAGCAGATCCCGTTGGCGAACTGCGCCCGAACTCATGCGCCACCGGTGACGCAGTGCAAAGCTCGCCTGCGCTAGTGCAAGGCAGTTCCGAGCGCTTGGTGGCGGGAACTCCCGCTGGGACGCTGGCTGTTGCCGATGCAACAGGGTTTTGCAGCTTGCCGTCTGCGTCAGCGTCTGTGACTGCTCCACCCGTTGTGCTCACGAATGGCGACGTAATCGTCGTCGCGACATCAGTGCTGGAGAGCTTTTCTGTTCTCGCCAGTGGCTCGCTTCGACCGAACTGGACCGGAGTTGCGCCAGCACCTGCTAAACCAACAGTGGGATCTCTAGTCACGGCGCCGCCCGCAGTTGATGCATTGGACGGAATCTGGACTGTTGATGCAGCGGGCAAGGTTAACTACACGACCGCTGAGGCGGTCACCGCGCAGGTAACGACCGCGGGTGCGAACGCTTCAGGCCCGATCGTGCTGGGGGATGGAAGCGTCGTGTTAGGCGACCAGGGCGCGAAGCTGCGACGATTTAGTCGCGGTTCGACGCCCCCGTGGGCCGAAAGTTCTCCGTTAGAGGGTGTCCCCACGATCCCAATGGTCGTGAGCGGTCCATCCACCCATCTGATCGTCCCCACCTCGACCGGCCGCCTCTATGCGATCCGCGAGTCCGACGGCAGCATCGCCTGGTCGGTGAAGCTGTCCGCCGCGGGAGCGGCGCTCCAGCCAGCCAACATCTACACGCCCCCCGGTCAGCCCGCGGGCGCAGTGATGAGCACCGCCTACGTGGCGGGGGCAGACGGGAAGCTGTACGCCGTGATCGTGGACGGCGAGCTCGACACCTCCGCGCCCTGGCCGAAGGCATTCCACGACCCGCGAAACACCAACAACGCGGGGACGCAGCCGTGAACGCGCGCGGGGTCCTCGCCCTCGCCGGCGCCCTGTTCGCGCTCGGCGCGGGCGCCTCCGAGCGGCTCGGCGTCATCTCCGTCGCCGATCCGCCGGGCGGGCCGGACGCCGACCTCGCCGAGCTCGCGCACCAGCTCCGCGCCGCTTGCCGCGATCGCATCGGCGGCGTGGTGGACGTGCCGACCATGCGCGCGCGGCTCCTCGGCCAGGCGTCGAACGCCACCCTCTCCGAGCTCGACCGAGCCTACGGCGGCGCGCTCGCCGTGTACCAGAACGGCGAGTTCGAGAGCGCGGTGCGGACGCTCCGCGCCATCGTCGAGGACCTGGAGAGCCTCCCGGAGAGCGACGACGCCTACGCGCAGTGGACGCGGGCGCTGCTCCGCCTCGCCCACGCCGCCGCGACGATCGGGATGGAGCGCGACGCCCAGGCCGCGCTCCTGAAGCTCGCGCGGATGGAGCCCACGCTCCAGCCGGATCCCGACCAGTACTCCCCGGGGTACCGGCGCAGGTTCGAGGAGGTGAAGGCGAAGGTCCGGGCGCTTCCGAAGCGCCGGCTGACCGTCCTCGCCGAGGGCAGGTCCGGCGTCGTCTACGTGAACGGTCGCAACATGGGGCCGGCTCCCGTCGCGGTCTCGCTGCCCGCCGGCGCGTACCGGATCGGCGGCGCGGCGGACGCGTTGCGGGTCCCGAGCTTCACCGTCGACCTCGAGGCCGAGGATCGCACCGTGGTGCTCGACTTCGCCCTCGCCGACGCGATCCGCGTGAACGCCGGGCCGGGCCTCGCGCTCGCGCCCGAACAGCGGGCGTACGGCATCATCCGCGGGGGCGCCTGGCTCGGCGTGGACAAGCTCGTGGTCGCGAGCCGCGTGGTGGAGGGCGGCGCCCAGTTCCTGCTCGGCTCCATCTACGACGTCCGTCGCGGGGCGCTCCTGCGCGAGGGGAGCGTCCGGATGGTGGCCGGCAGCGTGCCCGCGGTGAACCTCGGCGCGCTCGCGTCTTTCCTGCTCACCGGCCAGTCGTCGCGCGACGTGAAGGATCGCACGCCCGACCTGCCTCGCCAGCCGCCCGCGCCGCTCATCGTCGCGTCTCCGGCGCCGGTGCCGGCCCCGTCGCCATCCGCAGCGGCGCAGCCCGCTCCGCAGCCGGCGCCGGTCACGGCGGCCCAGCAGCCGAAACGGGCTGCCGCCGCGGCAGCGACGGCTGCGGGCAAGCCGGCCGCGCTCGAGGGCGGCACGCCGCCACCTCCGTCCCCATCGCCCGCTCGCCCCGTGGCCGCGCTGGGTTCCGCGACGCCCGACCCGAGGGCCGCGCGGCCGACGCCCGCGAGCGCCTCGCTCGCCTTCACTCCCCCGGCGATCTCGAGTGATCCGCCGGCCGCGGCCCTCACCCTCCGGCCGCGGCGCGCCGCCTGGATGCGCCCCACCGCGATCGCCTCGGGCGCGGCGGCCGTGGTGCTCGCCGCGGTCGCCGTCCAGCAGGGCCTCTCGGCCTCGGGCAAGTCGAGCGACGCGGACGCGATGGTCGTCGGCGATCCGCCGACGTTCAAGTCCGGCGCGGACCCGGCGCGCTACTACGCCCTCAGGCGCGACGCCGACGCGGCGCAGCGGAACGCCTACGTCTCGGCGGGGTTCGGCGTCGCGCTGGCCGCCGCCGCCGGCGCGCTCGGCTGGATGTCCTGGGATCGGAGCCCGGAGCCCGCCGCCGTCGCCTTCAGCTTCTGACCCGCGTCCCGCCCGGCGCGCGCGGCCCGAGCGCGCTCGAGTTACAACGCCCGCCGCCGCGGCTCCGCCGCGCCCGGAGGAGCTCACCATGGACCGCTACACCCAGACCTTCACCGTCCGCTGGGGCGACTGCGACATGAACGGCCACGTGCGGAACACGATGTACAGCGAGTACGCCATCGAGACGCGCATGGCGTACCTGACCGCGAACGGCTTCAGCTACGAGCACTTCGGGGAGCTGCACCTCGGCCCGGTGCTGCTCAGCGAGGAGATCGAGTACCTGCGCGAGATCCGCGCCGGCGAGACGGTCGCGGTGGACTTCGTCCAGCTCGGCCTCTCGCCCGAGGGCGCGAAGTGGAAGCTCCGCCACGACCTCTGGAAGCCGAACGGCAAGCAGGCCGCGAGCATCATCGTCGCGGGCGGGTGGATGGATCTCAACACCCGCAAGCTCGTCCCCGCGCCCGCGGCGCTCGCCGAGGCGATGCGGCGCGTGCCCAGGGACCCGGCCTTCGAGGTCCTGCCCGCGCTCGGCTCCTCGCGGAGGTAGTCAGCGCTCGCCGGCGGCCCGGGCGGCCGCCTCGGCTCCCGCGTCGCGCCGCAGCGGCGCCTCGCCCCGCACGGCAGGATCGGCGCGCACCGCGGCCACCGCCGCCTCGATCCCGTGGCCGAGCCGCGCGGCGAGCTCCGGACCGTAGTACGTGCGCACCGCCTCGCCGCGGCGCGCCGCGATCTGCTCGGGCGTGTCCACGTAGCCCACGTAGCCACCGGCGAGCGAGACGATCTCCGTGCCGGGACCCGCCTCGGCGCGCCATGCCTCCCCCACCTCGGCCACCGGCTCGCCCGGAACGAACGCGAGCACCACCTGGCCGAGGCGCAGCGCGGACAGCGGGGCGCGCGCCGGGACCGCGCGGTAGGCGAGGTTGCCCGCCGCGGAGCGGAGGATCGCCGGCAGCGCTCCGGGCGCGGGCGCCGGGAGGACCACCTCGCCCGTCGCGAAGCCGAGCGCCGGGGAGGCGACGCGCTCGAAGCGGAGCGCCTCCACCGTGCGTGAGAGGGCGTCCGCGTAGCGCTCCGGCGTCACCGGGCCGCCTTCGGGCAGCGCCACCGACTGATCCCCGAGCGCTCCCTGGAAGAAGAGCCGCACGCCCGCGCCCGCCGCGTCCTCGTGCAGGAAGCGGCCCGGCCAGTCGCCGGAGATGAGCCGGTTCCGCTTTCCGAGCGTGGTGGGATGCGCGGCGAGCACCGTCAGCTCGGCGAGCGGCGCGCCGCCCCGCCGCGCGAGCCGCACGGCGAGGAGCCGCGCGTCCTTCGGCCCGCCCCCGCGGCCCCGCACGAGCGCCTCCGCCCGCCCGCGCGCGAGCTGGACCTCGACGGGGGTGAGGGCGCCCGCGGCGCGCCGGATCGCCTCCGCGATCCCCGCGACGACCGCCTCGCGCATGCGCGGCTCGTAGGGTGCCGCGCCGAGGCGCTCGCCGAGCAGGTTGTCCCAGTAGCCGCCCGGCCCGGCGTGCGTGTGCGTCGCCGCGAGGACGAGGCCGTCGAGGCCGAGGTCCTCGACGCGCGCGCGGACGGCGGCCTCGAGCTCCTCGGGGACGACGAGCAGCTCCGCGGACGCGAGCGCGATCCTGCAGCCCGGCGCGCCCAGGACGAGCGCGCGGGCGCCCACCGGGTCGCGGACTCCCTCGCTCGTCCAGCGCAGGCGTGCGAAGCCGGCGATGGGCGCCTCGGCCGGAAGGGTGAAGGCGGCCTCTCCCACGCCTGCCGAGAGGGCGCCCGCTCCGCAGGGGGCGACGGCGATGCGCGCCGGCTCCTCGGGCCGCTCCGGCCGCCACGGGAGCGACGCGATCGCCAGCACGATCACGGGGATGGCGAGGGCCATCGCGGCGCCGCGCAGCGCGCGGGTGGCGGGCAGCTTTTTCAAGCGTGCATCGTTATACTCCGGCGCCTCATGGGGTACGACGCCGTCTACGACAAGATGAAGGACGAGTGCGGGGTCTTCGGGATCTGGGCGCTCGGCCAGTCCGAGGAGGCGTCGAACTACGCCTACCTGGGGCTGCACGCGCTGCAGCACCGCGGGCAGGAGTCGGCCGGGATCGTCGCGACCGACGGCGAGACCCTGCACGTCCACCGCGACATGGGGCTCGTGGCGGACGTGTTCACCGCCGAGACCATCGCGCGCCTCAAGGGCGGCGCCGCCATCGGGCACGTCCGCTACTCGACCGCCGGCGGCTCGCACGTGAAGAACGCGCAGCCGCTCGCCGTGCAGTACCAGGGCGGCGCGGTCGCGGTCGCGCACAACGGCAACCTCGTGAACGCCGAGGCGCTGCGCGCCGATCTCGAGCGCGACGGCTCGATCTTCCAGGCCTCCACCGACACCGAGGTGATCGTCCACCTCCTCGCCCGCGCGCGCGCGCCGGGCGCGCCCGGCTCGGTCGAGCAGCTCGTCGGCGCGGTGCGCGAGGCGCTCTGGCGCGTGACGGGCGCCTACTCGATGCTCTTCCTCTCGCCCAAGGCGCTCGTCGCCGCGCGCGATCCGATGGGCTTCCGCCCGCTCGTGCTCGGCAGGCTCAAGGGCAGCTGGGTGCTCGCGAGCGAGACGACCGCCCTCGACCTCATCGAGGCGGAGTACGTCCGCGAGGTGGAGCCGGGCGAGCTCATCATCGTCGACGGCTCCGGGCTCCGCAGCGAGCGGCTCTTCCCCGCCCAGCCGCCCTCCCGGCTCGGCCGCTGCGTCTTCGAGCACATCTACTTCGCGCGGCCGGACTCGGTGCTGTTCGGCAAGTCGGTCTACGAGGTGCGCCACGCCTTCGGCAAGCGGCTCGCCGAGGAGCACCCCGTGCCGGCGGACCTCGTCATCCCGGTGCCGGACTCGGGCGTGCCCGCCGCCATCGGCTACGCCGAGAAGGCGGGGATCCCCTTCGCGATGGGGCTCGTCCGCTCGCACTACGTCGGCCGCACGTTCATCGAGCCGCAGCAGTCGATCCGGCACTTCGGCGTGAAGCTCAAGCTGAACGCGCTCCGCGGGGTGCTCGCCGGCAAGCGCGTGGTGGTGGTGGACGACTCGGTCGTGCGCGGCACGACGAGCCGCAAGATCGTGAAGATGATCCGCGCGGCCGGCGCGACGGAGGTCCACCTCCGCATCAGCTCGCCGCCCACCGCCTGGCCCTGCTACTACGGCATCGACACGCCCACGCGGCAGGAGCTCATCGCGAGCACGCACTCGATCGAGGACATCGCGACCTACGTCACCGCGGACTCGCTCGGCTACCTCTCGCTGCCCGGCCTCTACGCCGCCATCGGCGAGGACCGCGCCACGTACTGCGACGCGTGCTTCTCGGGCGAGTACCTCGTCGCCTTCCCGAAGCGCACCCCCGCGCCGCCCCTGCGCGTCGTCGGCGCCTGAGCCGCCGGAGCTCCCGAAGCCCGAGGTGAGCGCGCTCAATCGGGGCGGCGCCGCGCGTCGGGCGCACCGCGCGGCCCGAGCGTGCATAAGCTCGGGCGCGCATGGCGGCGAACCCCGAGCGCTTCGTCATCGCGGACGGCAGCGTCCACGTGTACCGCCTCTTCGACGTCGCGGACGCGATCGACCTCGCCGCCGCGGAGCGCGCCGTCGAGGTGGCGATGGCGGCGCCCAAGTCGCGCGCGCGCCTCACCGGCGCGCAGTCCGCGACCGCGCTCGAGCTGCCGCGCCCACCGCTGCGCGTCGCGCTCGGCGCGCGCGAGGCCCCGCTCCGCTCCCGCGGCGCGCGCACCGCCGAGGCGAGCGCGCACGTCTTCGACTACGGCGTCGTCTCGATCCTCTACAAGCTGCCCATCGCGCCCGGCACCGCGCTCGAGGAGCTCGTCGGGCTCGCGGAGGAGCTGTTCGTCTCGCCGCCGCCGGAGATCGACCAGGGGGCGCGGCGCGAGGCGGAGGAGCTCTGCCGCGCCCTGGGCGGCGCGCTCGAGCGGCCGCACCGCTGGGACGGCCTCGAGAGCTACCAGATCTTCTTCGTGCGCCGCTTCGCGGACGGACCCCTCCGCGCCCAGGAGCTGCTCGCCAGCGCCCCCGTGGCGGAGCTGCTCCTCGGCGAGACGAGCCCGGTCCGCCTCTCGACCGCCGAGCGCCAGGAGGTGCTCTCCCACCACTACACCTACCTGGAGGACGACCTCGCGGTGGTGCACTGGAACAGCGCGCTCGTGGTGGAGCCTTCGGGGGTGGAGGACATCCCCGACCTGCTGGAGTTCGCGACCGCCCACCTGCTCGAGCTGCGCTATTACGACGCGCTCCTCGACCGCGAGCTGCACCTCATCTACGACGAGATCGAGCGGGGCGGGAGCCCGGTCGCGAACATCTTCACCCGCCGGTACCGCGGCCTGCAGCGCCGCACCGCCGCCCTCCTGCTCGAGCTCTCCGAGATGGTGGAAAGGCTCGAAAACGCAGTGAAAATCGTGGGGGACTTCTACCTCGCGCGGCTCTACCAGAGCGCGGTCCGCCGCTTCCGGCTCCCGGCCTGGCAGGAGACGGTCCTGCGCAAGCAGCGGCTCCTCGCCGAGGTGAACGACCTCATCGGCGACGCCGCCGACACGAGCCGGAGCGAGCTCCTCGAGCTCGCCATCATCCTCCTCATCGTCTTCGAGATCGTCGCCGCCTTCCGCTGAGGGTGTGGCACGGCTCCCTCCCTGGAGCGGGATCGATCGTCACGATCGGCCCGTTTTTCAGGCCGATCGTGACGGCGTGAAGTTGACGGGGGGATCGGGAAGCGATATCTCCGAGCCATTCGCCGCCCTGGGCGGGCGGTCGACAGGAGGGCTTTCCAACATGACGCAGGCTCAGTTCTTCCAGGCGGTGGCCGAGGGCGCGCAGCTGTCGAAGGCCCAGGTCCGTCAGGTGTTCACGGCGGTCGAGGAGGTCGTGACGAAGCGGCTGAAGGGCGAGGGGAAGATCCCGCTCGGCGGCCTGGGCGCGGTGAAGCTCGTCGATCGCAAGGCGCGCATCGGCCGCAACCCGGCGACGGGCGAGCAGATCAAGATCCCGGCTCGCACCGCCATCAAGATCACGCCCGCCAAGGGCCTGAAGGACATCTTCAACAAGAAGGGCAAGAAGTAGCCCTTCCTCGATCGAGGTCCTCGGCGCCCGCCTGGCCCTGCGGCTCGGCGGGCGTCGCTTTTTCCGGTCATCACCCGGCGTGAATCCAGGGCGCCGCCCCGAGGGAGAGCAGCGATGAGCGTCGTCGTCGTCCCCGCCGACACCCCGGCCCTGCGCGAGCAGGCGTACGCCCTGCGCCACGACGTGTTCGTCGGCGAGCAGCGGGTGCCCGTCGAGCTGGAGCGCGACGAGCACGACGACGCGGCCTTCCACGTCGTCGCGCTCGAGGGCGCGCGCTGCGTCGGCACCGGCCGCCTCGTGCGGCAGGCGGGCGGCGTCGGGCGCGTCGGGCGCATGGCGGTGGAGCGCGGGCACCGCCGCCTGGGCGTGGGCGAGCAGCTCCTCGCCGCGCTCGAGGAGCGGGCGCGCGCCGAGGGGCTCGCCGAGATCGAGCTGCACGCCCAGTGCTACGTGGAGGCGTTCTACGCGCGGGCGGGGTACGCGCGCGCCGGCGAGCGCTTCGAGGAGGCCGGCATCCCGCACGTGGTGATGCGCAAGCGGCTCGTGCCGTGAGCGCCGCGCCGCGAGGCCGGATCAGGCGAGGGTCGTGACCTTCAGCGGATCCGCAGCAGCGTGCGGACCGTCGCGATGATGTCGGCGAACTGGACCGGCTTCTGGAGGTACACGTCGATGCCGAGCTCGGCGGCGCGGTCGCGCGCGTCGGGCCCGCCGGCGCTGATGATGACGATGGGCGTCCCGGCCAGCGCCGGATCGGCCCGCATCCGCTCGACGAGCGTGAAGCCGTCCATGACCGGCATGTACAGGTCCGCCATGACGAGGTCGACGCGGGGCGGCTCGACGAGCCGGGCCAGCGCCTCGTGGCCGTTCGGCGCGTACTCGACGGCGACGTCCACGCCGTCCCCCTCCGAGCGGAGCTTCCGGAGGGCGTACTGGTACATCTCGACCACCCGCGCGTTGTCCTCGACCACCAGCACGCGGTAGGTGCGCTTCGCCTTGCCGCTGCCGGTGCGGGCGGTCTCGGCGATGCGCGCGAGCTTGTGCCGGTCGTCCACCCGGTCGATGGGGATCTTGACCGCGACCCCCCGCGGCTGGTCCTTGGCGGCGGCGCGCGTGCGCACGACCTCCACCTCGACCTCCACGGGCTCGAGCAGCCCGGGGAAGCTCACCTGCAGCGGGACGCGATCGCCCTCGCGCAGGGACCGATCCGTGCGTATGAAGAGCCCGCCGGCCGACACGTTCTCCGTGACGTCCCGGACGGCCTGCTGCATGCCTGGGTAATCCACACGGAGCACGAGCGGGACGCGGGGATCGCGACGCTTTTCTCGACCGATTTCCATCCGGAGCGGTCGAGTATACAGCGGCGGATCTCCTTGACAATCTTACATGTGCTCACTAGCCTCGCCCGCGCTTTACGCCCTGCCTTCATCGGACCTCTATGACGAATCCACCACTCGTCGGGACGGCCGAAGAACTGCCGCGGGAAAAGGTCGAGCACTTCGACCGTGAGCTCGCGGAGGTCCTTCGTCGCTACCCGCCCGATCGAAAGGCCGCGGCGATGCTGCCGGCCCTCCGCCTCGGCCAGGAAGTCTTCGGCTACCTCTCCCCCGCGGTTCAGCGGCTCGCCGCCGACCGGCTCGGCACCTCGCCGGCGCGCGCGGAGGAGGTGGCCACGTTCTACGTGATGTTCCACACCGCGCCGATCGGCCGCCACCTCGTGGAGGTGTGCACGAACGTCTCGTGCTGCCTCACCGGCGGCGACCGGCTGTTCGAGTACCTCAAGCACAAGCTCGGGGTCGCGAACGGCGGCACCTCGTCGGACGGGCGCTTCACGCTGCGCGAGGTCGAGTGCCTCGGCGCCTGCGGCACCGCCCCGGCGATGCTCGTGGACGAGGAGATGCACGAGCGGCTCGACCCGAAGAAGGTCGAGGAGATCCTGGGGAGGCTCGAGTGAGCGAGACGCTCATCCTGACGAAGCGCTGGGGGAAGCCCGACTCCGCCGCGCTGCGCACCTACCGCGCGGACGGCGGCTACGCCGCGCTCGACAAGGCGCTCGGCATGGAGCCCGCCGCCGTCGTCGACGAGGTGAAGAAGTCGAACCTCCGCGGCCGCGGCGGCGCCGGCTTCGCGACCGGGCTCAAGTGGACGTTCCTCCCGAAGGACGTCCGTCCCCGTTACCTCACGGTGAACGCGGACGAGTCCGAGCCGGGCACGTTCAAGGACCGCTACATCATCGAGCACGATCCCCACATGCTGATCGAGGGGATCGCCATCACCTGCTACGCGCTCGACATCCACGCCGCCTACGTCTACATCCGCGGCGAGTTCGCGAAGCAGGCGCGCATCCTCGAGGCGGCGGTCGAGGAGGCGCGCGCGGCCGGCATCCTCGGCTCGCGGCTCCTCGGGAAGAAGGACTTCGACCTCGAGATCGTCGTGCACCGCGGCGCGGGCGCGTACATCTGCGGCGAGGAGTCGGCGCTGCTCGAGTCGCTCGAGGGCAAGAAGGGCTACCCCCGCCTCAAGCCCCCGTTCCCGGCGATCGTCGGCCTGTGGGGCAAGCCCACCATCATCAACAACGTCGAGACCATCGCGAACGTCCCCTGGATCGTCGCGAACGGCGGCGACGCGTTCGCCGCGCTCGGCGTGGGCAAGTCGGGCGGCACCCGGCTCTTCGGCGTCTCCGGCCACGTGAACCGGCCGGGCGTCTTCGAGAAGCCGGTCGCCTACAACCTGAAGAAGCTCATCATGGAGGACTGCGGCGGGGTCGTCGGCGGCCGGAAGATCAAGGCCGTCATCCCCGGCGGCTCCTCCTCCCCGGTGCTGCGCGGCGACGAGATCGACATCTCGCTCGAGTTCGACGCGGTGAAGGCGGCCGGCTCGATGTCCGGCTCCGGCGGCGTCATCGTGTTCGACGACTCGACCTGCATGGTCCGCGCGCTCGCCCGCATCTCCAAGTTCTACGCGGAGGAGAGCTGCGGGCAGTGCACCCCCTGCCGCGAGGGCACCTCGTGGATGGAGGGCATCGTCGAGAAGATCGAGCACGGCCACGCCACCGCCGAGGACGTCGCCAAGCTCGAGCAGGTGGCGGGCAACATCGGCGGGCAGACCATCTGCGCGCTCGGTGACGCCGCCTCGATGCCGGTGCAGTCGTTCGTGAAGAAGTTCCGCGACGAGTTCCTGCGCCACGTCGAGGAGCGGCGCTGCCCGTACGGCGACCACGGCTGGGGTCTCGATCAGTCCTCTCGCCCGGCGGTGGTGGGCGGGGTGAGGTACTAGGCGATGCAAATCACGGCCGAGCTCGTCTGCTTCTGGATCTTCGCCATCCCCCTCGTCGTCACCGCGCTCGGCGTGGTGGTCGCGCGGAGCCCGGTGTACGCGGCGATGAACCTCGTCGCGGCCTTCTTCTTCATGGCCGGGCTCTACGTCCTCCTCGCCGCGCACCTCATCGCGTTCATGCAGATCCTGGTGTACGCGGGCGCGGTGATGGTGCTCTTCCTGTTCGTCATCATGCTCCTGTCGCTCGACGAGGAGCACCCGCAGCGCGAGCGCCGCAGGGCGATGCAGTACGTGGGCGTGCTCGGCGCGGTCTCGCTCCTCGCCGTGCTCGCCTCCGCCATCGCCCGCGTGCCCGACGCGGCCATGTCGACGCTCGCCCAGCCGGACCGCTTCGGCACGGTGAAGGCGGTAGGGCAGGTGCTCTACACCGAGTTCCTGCTGCCCTTCGAGGTGACGAGCCTGTTGCTCCTCGTCGCCATCGTCGGTGCGGTCGTCGTCGCGAAGGAGAGGATCTGAGCCATGGTCCCCGTCACCTGGTACCTCTGGCTCGCCGCGGTCCTCTTCACCATCGGCCTCTCCGGCGTCCTCCTGAAGCGCAACGCGCTCATCGTGATGATGAGCGTCGAGCTGATGCTCAACGCGGCGAACCTCACGTTCCTCGCGTTCGCGCGGCAGTCGGGGAACATCGGCGGGCACGCCATCGCCTTCTTCGTCATCGCGGTCGCGGCGGCGGAGGCGGCGGTCGGGCTCGCGGTGGTCATCGCCATCTACCGCACCCGCGGCAGCGTGAACGTGGACGAGGTCCGCGCGCTGCGCGAGTGAGCGTCGGTCCCTGACGGCGTCTCGGCCGACTTTCACCGCCCCGGCGCGCGCCGCGGTAAGCTCGCGGCATGATCGCTCGCTGCGCCCGGTGCCAGGGCACGTTCCAGACCGACCGCTTCGGCCGCCAGATCTGCCCGCACTGCGGCGCGGAGCTGCTCCTCGCCGATCCGAACGCGCCGCCGCCCTCGGCCGCCGAGCCGCCGCCCGCGGCGCCGGCGCAGCCCGAGGCCCCCGCTCCTGCGAGCGAGGCGCCGGCAGGTGCCGGTGCCGCCCCGG
>NZ_JALCYX010000139.1:0-4878 GCF_022690695.1 Anaeromyxobacter sp. SG17 | reverse complement strand
AACGGTCGCGAACCCGCGAAGCGGGCGCGACCGTTCACGGGCCCCGCCGAGCAGGGGTGGGGCCCCGACGACGGCGGCCAGCCGTCGGCGGGGCGGGGGACGCAGTCCCCCGTGAGATCAAATCGGCCTGGCCTGCGTCGTCCGCGCCAGGTCGGCGAGCTCCTCCGGCGACATCGAGAGGAACGCGTCGGCGCAGCGGGGATCGAACTGGGTCCCGGAGCAGCGCGCGATCTCGGCGCGCGCCGCGTCCACCGGGCCGCCCTTGCGGTAGGGCCGGTCGCTCGTCATCGCGTCGAAGCAGTCGGCGATCGCGAAGATGCGCGCGCCGATGGGGATCGCGTCGCCCGCGAGGCCGCGCGGATAGCCGCCGCCGTCGTAGCGCTCCTGGTGGCAGAGCACGATCTGCGCCGGCACGTCGAGGAACTCGACCGACTGCAGGATGTTGAAGCCGATCTGCGGGTGCTTGCGCATCTCTTCCCACTCGGCCGGCGTGAGCTTCGCGGGCTTGAGGAGGATCGCGTCGGGCACGCCGATCTTGCCGATGTCGTGGAGGAGGGCGCCGCGGCCGATGTCGGGCAGCTCCTTCTCGGTGAGGCCGAGCCGCTTCGCCACGGCGAGCGTGTAGCGCACGACGCGCTGGGAGTGGTCGCTCGTCTCGTGCTCGCGCGCGTCGAGCGCGGCGACGAGCGACCAGAGCGTCTGGGAGTAGGTGGCCTGCAGGTCCCCGAGCGTCCGCGACAGCTCCGCGGTCTTCTCGCGCACGCGGTTCTCGAGGCTGCGCCGGTAGCGCTGCCGCGCGAGCTCTAGGCGCCGTCGCCCGAGTGCCCGCTCGATCGCGCGGATGAGGTCCGTGACCTTGGGCGGCTTGAGGAGGTAGTCCGCCGCGCCGTTTCGCAGGCACTCGACCGCGGCCTCGGTGTCGCCGAAGGCGGTCAGCATGATGACGGCGGTGTCCGGGTGGAGCTCGCGGATCCGGTCGAGGAACCAGAAGCCGTCCTTGCCCGGCATCCGGACGTCGCTGATCGCGAGCGAGAACTCGCTCAGCCGGGCCGCGTCCAGGGCGGCCTCCGCCGAGGAGACCGCCGTGACGGCGTAGCCCTCCTCCCCGAGCAGGACCGCGATGACGTCGCGCACCGACGTGTCGTCGTCGACGATGAGGATCCGGGTGGGTTCGCTGGGGGACTCCGCCATTCGAGCGCTTCTTCCTTCGGCGAAGAGGGGGCGCCCAGAAGGGGCGGGTGCCGAAACTATAGCATGCAGGTCGCACCCCCAATGCCCAGCATTCGCCCGGCGGTCGCCCGTTTGAGCGCCGCGTCTTGACCTAGCGCCAGTCCACCGCTACATCCCGCGCGGCAACATGTCCGACACCCCGCGCAGCAGCCTGCCCGTCCTGGGCTCCGCCGGCGAGCCGCCGCAAGACCCGAGATCCATCCTCCAGGCCTTCCGGGAGCAGGGCGTGCCGATGACCGCGCGGAAGCCCGGCTGGCTGCGGGTCAACGTGCCGGGCGGCGAGCGCTACCAGAAGGTGCGCGAGACGGTGAAGGGGCTCGAGCTCCACACCGTCTGCGAGGAGGCGCACTGCCCGAACGTGGCCGAGTGCTGGGGGGGCGGGACCGCCACCGTCATGTTGATGGGCGACGTCTGCACCCGCGGTTGCCGCTTCTGCAACGTGAAGACGGCGGCCCAGCCGCCGCCGCTCGACGCGGACGAGCCGCGCCACCTCGCGGAGGCCATCGCGAAGCTCGGCCTCGACTACATCGTCGTGACGAGCGTCGATCGGGACGACCTGCCCGACGGCGGCGCCGGCCACTTCGCCGACGCGATCCGGCGCCTGAAGGCGATCCCCCGCCTCCTCGTCGAGGTGCTGACGCCGGACTTCCGCGGCGACGCCGCCGCGGTGCGCGCGGTCGGCGAGGCCGCGCCGGACGTGTTCGCGAACAACCTCGAGACGGTCCGCCGGCTCACGCCGGTCGTGCGGGATCTCAAGGCCGGCTACGACCAGACCCTCGGCGTCCTCGCGCAGATGAAGCGCGAGTTCCCGCGGATCGTGACGAAGTCCTCGATCATGGTCGGGCTCGGAGAGACCGAGGACGAGCTCGTCCAGGCGATGAAGGACCTGCGCGCGTCCGGCGTGGAGATCCTCACGCTCGGCCAGTACCTGCGGCCGAGCGCCTGGCACCTGCCCGTCGTCGAGTTCGTGACGCCCGAGAAGTTCGCGGCGTGGCGGGAGGCGGGCCTCGCGCTCGGCTTCCGGTACGTGGCGAGCGGACCGCTCGTACGGTCCAGCTACCGCGCCGCCGAGCTGTTCCTGAGGGGCGAGATCGCCTCGCGAGCCCCTGGTCCCTGACCGGAGCGACTCATGCGCCGAGAGCACGAGGTGGGGGCGGTACCGAGGCGGCAGCGCGGCAACCACCGCGAGTGGGAGCCCGGCCGCTTCGTGAAGGAGTTCCCGCTGTACCGCCTCGTCGGCGAGGACGGCGAGCTCGTCGGTCCGCCCGACGAGGTGACGCTGTCCGACGCCGAGGTGCTGAAGCTCTACGAGCTCATGGTCCTCAACCGGGCGCTCGACGAGCGGATGATCACGCTCCAGCGCCAGGGCCGCATCGGCTTCTACATCGGCTCCATCGGCGAGGAGGCCTCGATCCTCGGCTCCGCCGCGGCGATGGACGAGCAGGACTGGATCTTCCCCTGCTACCGCGAGCACGGCGCCGCGCTCATGCGCGGGATGCCGCTCGTCGCCTTCCTGTGCGAGCTGTTCGGCAACGCCGGCGACGCCCTGAAGGGCCGGCAGATGCCGTGCCACGAGGCCTGGCGGCCCGGCCGCTTCACCTCGATCTCCTCGCCCATCTCCACGCAGATCTCGCACGCCGTCGGCGCCGCCTGGGCGGCGCGCCTCAAGGGCGATCCGATGGTCGCCATCACCTACTTCGGCGAGGGCGGCACGAGCGCCCACGACTTCCACACCGGCCTCAACTTCGCGGCCGTCCGCAAGCTCCCGGTCGTGTTCATCTGCCGCAACAACGGCTGGGCGATCAGCGTGCCGCGCGAGCGGCAGACCGGCTCGGAGACGATCGCGCAGAAGGCCATCGCCTACGGCATGCGCGGCGAGCGGGTCGACGGGAACGACCTCCTGGCGGTGCACGCGGCGACGCGGCGCGCCCGCGCGCGCGCGGCGGCGGGGGAGGGGCCCACGCTCATCGAGTGCGTCACCTACCGCGTCGAGGGCCACTCCACCTCCGACGATCCGCGCGCCTACCGCCCGGCGGAGCTGGTCGAGCCGTGGAAGCGGAAGGATCCGCTCCTGCGCATGCGCCGCTTCCTCGCGCGGCGCGGGGCGCTCGACGACGCGGGGGACGAGCGGATCCGCGCCGGCGTGCGCGAGGAGCTGCAGCGGGTCCTCAAGGAGGCGGAGGCGTTCGCGCCGAAGCCGCCGCTCGAGTCCCTGTTCGAGGACGTGTACGCGGAGCCGACCCCGCTCCTCCGCGAGCAGCTCGCCGAGCTCGAGGCCGCGGTCGCCGCCGATCCGCGCGTCGCGAACCCCCGCCACTCCGACGCCTGAACGCCCGGGAGGTCCGCATGCCGACGATGAACATCATCCAGGCGGTGAACGACGCCCTGCGCCTCGAGATGCGTCGCGACCCCGACGTCGTGGTGATGGGCGAGGACGTCGGGAAGTTCGGCGGCGTGTTCCGCGCCACGCAGGGGCTGTACGACGAGTTCGGCGCCGATCGCGTGATGGACACGCCGCTCGCGGAGGGCGGCATCATCGGGACCGCGCTCGGCATGGCGCTCTACGGCCTCAGGCCCGTCCCGGAGATCCAGTTCGCGGACTTCATCTTCCCCGCGTTCGACCAGATCGTGAACGAGGTGGCGAAGTACCGGTACCGCTCCGCGGGTCAGTACTCCTGCCCCATGGTGATCCGCACGCCCTACGGCGGCGGCATCAAGGGCGGCCACTACCACTCGCAGTCGCCGGAGACGCACTTCGTCCACACCGCCGGGCTCAAGGTGGTCGTGCCCTCGAACCCGTACGACGCGAAGGGCATGCTCATCAGCGCCATCCGCGATCCGGACCCGGTGCTGTTCTTCGAGCCGAAGCGCGTGTACCGCGCCGCGAAGGGCGAGGTGCCCGAGGGCGAGTACCAGGTCCCCATCGGCAAGGCGAAGGTGACGCGCGAGGGCTCGGCGCTGACGCTCGTGGCGTGGGGTTCGATGTGGCACGAGGCCGAGCAGGCCGCGCGCGAGGCGGAGGCGGAGGGCATCGACTGCGAGGTCATCGACCTGCGCTCGCTGCAGCCGCTCGACACCGACACGCTCGTCCAGTCGGTGAAGAAGACCGGCCGCGCCATCGTGGTGCACGAGGCGCCGCGCACCTGCGGCTTCGGCGCGGAGCTCGCCGCGATCCTGCAGGAGAAGTGCTTCCTCCACCTCGAGGCGCCCATCACGCGCGTGACCGGGTTCGACACGCCGTTCCCGTACACGCTCGAGAACGAGTACCTGCCGCGCGCGCCGCGCGTGCTGAAGGCGATCCGCGAGGTCGTGTCGTACTAGGGCTGCCCCCGGGCAAGCGAGGCCGAACCCATGGCGTACAAGCTCGAGCTCCCCGACATCGGCGAGGGCGTCGTCGAGGCCGAGGTGCAGCAGTGGTTCGTGAAGCCCGGCGACGTCGTCGCCGAGGATCAGCCGCTCGTCGAGGTGATGACCGACAAGGCGACGGTGGTCATCCCCTCGCCGAAGCGCGGGCGGGTCGTGAGGCTGTTCTGGAACGTGGGCGACGTCGCGAAGGTGCACTCGCCGCTCGTGGAGCTGGAGCTCGAGGGGGCGTCGGCGCCGCCGCCGTCGGCGCCGAGCACGGCCCAGGCGAGGGCCGGCACGGAG
>NZ_JALCYX010000138.1:0-5234 GCF_022690695.1 Anaeromyxobacter sp. SG17 | reverse complement strand
CGTCGAGCATGCCGGCCGATCGGGGCGCGGCCCCGCGAAAGCACCGCGCCCGCGCCCTCCCATTCACGGGAGCGGCGCGGGCGCGGGGTGAGGCTCCGGGCGCCGCGGCGCGGCGCGCGGCTTCGCTACTTGGCCATCCGGCGCTTCGCGTCGTCGACCTGGCTCTTCGCGACCGTGTCGGTCACGCCCTTCATCGCGACGGCGGCGGCGTACGCCTCCTTCGCCTTCGCCTTCTGCTTCGCGTCCTCGAAGAGGCGCCCGGCGCGGTACAGCGCCCGGGCGGCGACGTTCGCGTCGGCGGACGCGCACTTCTCGTCCTTGCCGAAGACGACGTAGCGCTCGGCGGCCGGCGCCAGCTTCTTCGCCATGTCGAGCTCGGAGGCGACGTTCTGGAGCGCCACGCAGCGGTTCGGCGACTCGGGGTTCTTCTGCAGGAACTCCTCGTACATCTTCGCCGCGCCCGTGTGGTCGTTCTTCTTCGACTTGTAGACGGCGAGGAGGAGCATGTTGTTCGGCGCGACCCTCGAGTCGCCGTACTCCTTCAGGATCCGCTCGCGGACCTCCGCGGCGCGCTCCACCTTGCCCGCCTTGTCCCACGCGACGGCGGCGTTGTGCAGCGCGTTCGCGGCGTCGCCTCCCTTCGGATCGGACGCGAGCTTCTCGAACGCCTGGGCGGCGTCCGCGGGCTTGCCCTCGTCGAGGAGCTTCTGCGCGGCGGCGAACTGGGTGCCCGCCTCGGCCCGGGAGAGCGACTCGGTCACCTTGGCGAAGCTCTCCTTCTCCTTCGGGTCGGTCGCCTTCTGCACCTGCGCCTCGACCAGCTGGCGGACGCGCGCGACCTCGGCCTGGTAGCCCGCCTCGTCGTTCGCGTAGAGGAAGGTCTGGAGGTACAGCGGGACGGCGCTCTCCAGCACGTCGGCCTCGTTCGGCCAGCGCTTCAGGATCTCGTCGAAGCGGTGGCGCGCGTCCTCCATGTTGTCGAACGCGTACTCCACCTCGGCGCCGATGAGCGCGAGCTGGGCGGGCGGGAGACCGCCACGGCGCTCGGCGGCGGGCTTCTTCAGCTCGGGGTCGGCGTCGAGGTTCTGCAGGTACACGTCGGTGGCGTCGACGAAGCGCTTCCACTCGCCCGGCGGGACGCGGGGCTTGAGCGGCTCGCCGCGGCGCTGATCGGCGTTCGCGAGCTTGATCGGCTCGAGCTGGTTCGCCTTCACCTTCTGGTTGGCCGCGTTGAGCCAGGCGCCGGCCGCGAGCCGTCCGGCGACAGCCTTGGACGCCGCGTCCGCCTCGGGGTCGGACGCGACCTTCTGGGCCTGCTCGGCGGCGCGCTCGAACTGCATGCCCTGCATGAGGAGCTCGGCGGCGCGGTAGCGCACCGGCATCCGCCACTCGGAGGACTGGAACTGGTCGGCGAACTGCACGTAGTTCTCGGCGGCGGTGGTCCACTCCGCGCGCGCCTGGTCCACGTTGCCGGACTGCTGGGCGACGAGCCCCCGCTCGTAGTGCGTGCGCGCGTCGCGGATCTTCCCGCGCTCGGCATCGTCGAGCTGGCTCTCGGCGGGGAGCTTGTAGGTCGCCGGGTAGAACCGCGAGGCCCGGCCCTTGCCGCCGCCGCCGCCGCCCGTCGCGCAAGCCGTGGCGAGAGCGATGAGGACGATCGAGATCCGCATCTTGGAAGTCATGTCGTGCACCTCTCTGGCTACCGTTTTGATCCGTGCCGCCCCGGGCTCGCCCGTCGCACGGCGCCCCTCCGAGACCGGTGCCGCCTCGCGGCGGGCGCAAGGCCCGGCCGACCGACGACGCGCACCTGCCGAACGAAGGTGGCGTAACATACCGCGCTCGGCGCGCGGCGCCTCGTTCCGTTTATCGCGTTCCCGCTCCTGCGGCACGCGCGATCCTCGGAGGCCGGAGGAGGACCGCCCCGACCGGTACGCGGCGCGGCGTACCGTCGCCGGTGACCGGGGCACGCGTACACGACGGGTCACGGCCGGGCAGGGTCGCCTTCGGCGGGAGCGCCCTCGGCGGCCGCCTCGCCCTCGACCACGAGCTCGAACCGGACCGCGGCGCGCTCCTCCTCCGCCTCCGGACCGCCGCGGTCGTAGGTGACGAGCGTGACGCGTGTGACCATCCCCGGCCGGGCGTCGAAGGCGTAGGACGAGCGAACGTCGAGCCGCCGAGGCGTGCCGTCCGGGCTCGAGCGCACGCGGTACACGAGCTCCGCGGAGACCCGGTGCGCGCCCGCGGCCACCCGTCGATCGAGGATCTCCGCCGCCACCCCTCGGGCGGTGGCCGTCGGCGGCGGCGCGTCGGGCGCCGCGCCGTCGAGCGCGTACGAGGCCGACTCGAGCGCGTAGGCGGGACCGAGCTCGTCGCGGTGGAGGAGCACGGCGCGCGTCCCCGCGGCGAGCTCCGCCCCCACCCGCTCGTAGAGATCCCGCAGCCGCGCGTTCGCCGGCGCGAGCTTGCCGTGCAGGCCCGAGACCCGCTCCTCGAGCGTGCGCACCGGGGGCGGGGCGTCCTGCGCGGTCACGAGCGCCGGGAGCGCGACGGCACCGAGGGCGATGAGGCACCGGACTCGCACCGCGTCGCTCCCCTCCCCGAGCCGAGCGCGCTCCGTTTCCGGGTCGCGTTCGACTCTGGGTCGTTATAGCACGCGGAGACCGCCCGGCCTCGGCTCCGGCGGGTGGAACGAGGGGCTAAGCGCCCCGCTTCAGCTCGGTCAGGACGAGCTTCGCGACCGCCTTGAGGGTGTCGAAGACGCCCACGCCGGTCGGCGCGACCGCCTGGTACTCGGGGACGCCGCGCGGGTTGATGAGCCGGCGCAGCTCGTCGACCGTGGCGACGTTCGGGAGGTCGCGCTTGTTGTACTGGACGACGTACGGGATCTTGTCGAGATCGTAGCCCTGCTCGCCGAGGTTCACGCGCAGGTTCTCGACCGACTCGAGGTTCGCCTCCATGCGCTCGATCTGCGAGTCGGCGACGAACACCACCCCGTCGACGCCCTTCAGGATGAGCTTGCGGGAGGCGTCGTAGAACACCTGGCCCGGCACCGTGTAGAGGTGGAAGCGGGTCTTGAAGCCGCGGATCTCACCGAGCGACAGCGGCAGGAAGTCGAAGAAGAGCGTCCGCTCCGTCTCGGTCGCGAGGGAGATCATCTTGCCCTTCGCGTCGGGGTTGGTCTTCGCGTAGACGTACTGGAGGTTCGTCGTCTTCCCGCAGAGACCCGGGCCGTAATACACGATCTTGCAGTTGATCTCGCGCGAGCTGTAGTTGATGAAGCTCATGATCACTCGCTGAAGAGGTTGTCGATGTCGTCGTCGGTGATCTCGGCGAACGGGCTCGCCGCGCCAGGCGCCGTCTGTTTCTTCGCGAGCCCGTCGAAGACCTTCCCGAGCTCCTCGCCGGCCTTCTTCACCCGGAGGCGCACGAGCCCCAGGGAGCTCTTCGCGTCGAAGATGACGACGAGCACCACCCGGCCGCCCACGATGCTCATGTGGAGCGACTCGCGCTCCCCCTCGTGGAACTGGTTCGGGAACTCCTTCTCGCCGATGAGCTTCGCGAGGCCGCCCATGGCGGCGACGTTCCCCGCGGTGAGCGAGGCGAGCGAGGTCGTGTCGAGGTTCTGCGCCTGTCCGCTCGAGGAGATGAGCTGACCGTTCTTGTCGACGAGGAAGACGACCTTGGCGTTCGCGTCGCGGGTGAGCCGTTCGCAGATCCCGGCGATGAGCCGGAACTCCTCCTCGTACATCACCAAGCCGGAATTCATGCGCGCTGGGCTCCGCGAAGGTCCGAGTCCATGGCGAAATACCAGGGAACCTCGCCCCTTTCAATCCGGCGGCCACGGCGCCGCGAGCGGTGTAGCCGGCTGTCGCATGGTTCGACGGGCTCACCATGAGCGTACGTCGACCGGGCCCCGCACGAACCGAGCGATGCGCTCAGAGCTCGCGGCGACCGGCGAGCGCGCGCGCCAGCGTCACCTGGTCAGCGTATTCGAGATCACCGCCCATGGGAATTCCTTGAGCGATGCGGGAGACCTTCACCCCGAGCGGCTTCAGGAGCTTCGAGAGGTACAGCGCGGTCGCCTCTCCCTCGACGTCGGGGTTCGTGGCGACGACGATCTCGTCGGCGGGCTCGCGCTCGAGCCGCACGAGGAGCTCGCGGATCTTGAGCTCCGAGGGGCCGATCCCGTCGAGCGGCGACAGGGCGCCGTGGAGCACGTGATATCGGCCGCGGAACTCGTGGGTGCGCTCGATGGCGAGGAGATCGGGGACGCCCTCGACGACGCAGATGATCCTGGGATCGCGCCGCGGGTCGGCGCAGACGGCGCACGGGTCCTTGTCCGTGAGCGTCTGGCAGCCCGAGCAGAGCCGGACGTCGCGGACCACCCCCGCGATGGCGCCGGCGAGCTCGCCCGCGTAGGCCGGACCGGCCTTGAGGATGTGGAACGCGAGGCGCTGGGCGGTCTTCTCGCCGATGCCCGGCAGCCTCGCGAGCTCCTTCACGAGCCGTGCGATGGGATCCGCGACCGCCATGGCTACCCGACGACCCCGGGGATCTTGATGCCGCCGGTCGCCTTGGACAGGTGCTCGTCGGCCGCGGCGCGCGCCTTCTCGACGGCGGCGTTCACGGCGGCGGTCAGGAGGTCCTCGAGCATCCCCTTGTCGGCGGGATCGACGGCCTTCGGGTCGACGACGAGGCGGGTCACCTCGCACTTCCCGTTCATGGTGACCTTCACGAGCCCCCCGCCGCTCTCGGCCTCGACCGAGACCCCGGCGAGCTGCTCCTTCGCGTCGGCCATCGCCTTCTCGAGCTTCTTGGCCTGACGCATGAGGTACTGGATGTCCATTCGTCGCTCCTGGAGCCGCTACCGGCGGGTTGGTGCTCCGCCAGCCCCTTGGGGGACGGTACGCACGCCGTCGTTCAGCGATGTTAGAACGGGGGCTGCGCCCCCGCCCCGCCGAGCGAAGCTCGTCGGGGCCCCACCCCTGCTCGCCGGGTCCCGTGCGCCGCCGCGAGCGGCTTCGCCGCTTCCGCTGCGTCGCCCCGGCGGGCTCGCTTTGCTCGCCTGTTCGCGAATCATGATCGGCCGTTCAGAGCTCCTCGATCTTCTCGATGCCGCCCTCGAGGATGCGCGCGGCCTCGCGGATGTTGGGGTGGTTCCGGGCGGCTTCACGGACGCTCGCGCTGCGCGCCTGGCGCTCGGCGGCCTCGGCCGCGGCGATCGACGCGGGGGG
>NZ_JALCYX010000137.1:0-5520 GCF_022690695.1 Anaeromyxobacter sp. SG17 | reverse complement strand
CGGGAGCGGCGGCGGCTGCCGCCGCGTCGGTCCCGCTCGCCGAGCTCCGGCCGTCGCGGGTCGCGTCCTGCGCCGCCGGGGCGCTCGCGGCCGCAGCCTCCTGGCGCCCGGCGCCGAGCGTCCGGGGGTCCGCCCCGGAGGCGGGCGCGGCGGGAGGCGCCTGCGCGGCGAGCAGCGCGATCAGGGCGGCGGCGAGCGTCATGCACCTGGAGCATTCGGCGCCCCCGGGCTCGCCGCAACGGCTCGGTGAACGGCAGGCTGGGCGTCGCCCCCGCGCTCTG
Source organism: Anaeromyxobacter sp. SG17 (assembly GCF_022690695.1). NCBI lineage: Bacteria > Pseudomonadati > Myxococcota > Myxococcia > Myxococcales > Anaeromyxobacteraceae > Anaeromyxobacter > Anaeromyxobacter sp. SG17. The sequence continues at coordinate 5,239 of NZ_JALCYX010000137.1, read as the reverse complement.
GCAGGCTCGGCCGAGCACCCGAAGGAGGCCCCGTGTCCGTACGCCCTCGCCGCAGCGTCCTCTACGTCCCCGGCGCGAACGCCCGCGCGATCGAGAAGGCGCGCACGCTCGACGCCGACGCCCTCATCCTCGACCTCGAGGACGCCGTCGCGCCGGCCGCGAAGCGCGAGGCCCGCGCCCGCGTGGTGGAGGCGCTCGCGGCGGGCGGCTTCGGGCACCGCGAGCTCGCGGTGCGGGTGAACGGCCTCGCCACGCCGTGGGGGGCGGACGATCTCGCCGCCCTCGCGCGCGCCGGCGCGGACGCGGTGGTGCTGCCCAAGGTCGAGTCCGTCGCGGAGGTGCACGCGGCCGAGGCGGCGCTCGCGGCGGCCGGCGCCCCGGGGAGCCTCGCGCTGTGGTGCATGATCGAGACGCCGCGCGGCGTCCTCGCCGCCGCCGAGGTCGCTCGCGCCTCGCCGCGGCTCGCCTGCCTCGTCGCGGGCACGAGCGACCTCGTGAAGGACCTCGGCGCACGGCACACGCCGGGGCGGCTCGAGGTGCTGACGAGCCTCGGCCTCCTCCTGCTCGCCGCCCGCGCCGCCGGGCTCGCCGCGCTCGACGGCGTGCACCTCGACCTCGCGGACGACGCGGGGCTCGAGGCGAGCTGCCGGCAGGGGCGCGACCTCGGCTTCGACGGGAAGACCCTCATCCACCCGAAGACGATCGCGGCCGCCAACCGCGCGTTCGCGCCGGGCGGCGCGGAGCTCGAGGAGGCGCGCCGGGTGATCGCCGCGCACGCCGCCGCGGAGGCGGCGGGGCAGGGCGTCGTGGTGGTGGACGGGCGGCTCGTCGAGGCGCTGCACGTCGCCGCGGCGCGGCGCCTCGTGGCGCTCGCCGAGGCGATCGCCGCGCGGGGACCTGCCGCGGGGTGAGGGCACCCGCCCGGTTGACAGGAGCGTCCCCGGCCGACTACGCTCCGTCGATAATGCGAATCACTCGCAACATGGAGGAGGCGCCGCCCGCCTCTTCAGACGGCTGCGACGACGTCCGCTGCGGCTGCGGCAGCCTGCTCGCCCGGGTGGTCGAGGGGGCGGTCGAGCTCAAGTGCCGCCGGTGCAAGCGCGTCTGGCGGCTGCCCGTCCAGGGCGACCTCCGCGTGCTCGGCCCCTCGTCCCGCGTGGACTCGCGGTGAAGCACGGCGGCGCTGGCCCGCGCCGCTCCGCGCGCGCGCCGTGCGGCGCCGCACGGGGCCGCCGGTCGCCCCGCGCGGTGGACAGGGGTGTGCCCATTCCGTAGACTCCTCCGCTCCCGATGCGCGGAATCCGTGGGGCGACGCAGGTCGCGGCGAACAGCGTGCCGGCCATGGAAGAGGCCGTCGTCGAGCTGTGCCGCGAGATCGAGCGGCGGAACGAGATCGGCCCGGCCGACATCGTCTGGGCCATCTTCACCGTGACCCACGATCTCGACGCGGACTTCCCCGCGCGCTCGGCGCGGGTCGCCGGGTGGACGAGCGTCCCCATGATCTGCTCCCAGGAGATCCCGGTGCCGGGCTCGATGCCCCGGGTGGTGCGCGTGCTCCTGCACGTAGACTCCGCCGGGCCGCGCAGCCACGTGTATCTTCGCGGCGCCCAGGCGCTGCGGCCGGATCTGCACCGGGAGCCGTGAGCGGACCACCGATCATGATCCGTGAACAGTCAACGAGCCGAGCGAGCCCTTCGGGGCGCCACCGCGAGCGCCGCGGAGCCGCCTCCGGCTGCGCCCGCGCCGCGAGGCCGGCGGCCGCGGCGCGACTCGCTCGGTCGGGCGGGGGAAGAGCCCCCGTCTAGAGAGGACTTCGAGGACGATGGTGCCGATCAAGAAGAGCGCCTCCGAGGCGGAGATCGAGGGCGTCTCGGAGCCGTACGAGCTCGCCTCGCTGGAGCTGCACCCGGGCCGCACGATCGTGACGGTGGGGCGCGGCCCGGCCGCCGTCGCGTTCGGCGGGAGCCGCGTGCCGGTCGTGGCGGGGCCGTGCGCCGTGGAGAGCTGGGAGCAGCTCGAGACGGTCGCCCGCGCGGCGAAGGCGGCGGGCGCCCGGCTCCTGCGCGGCGGCGCGTTCAAGCCGCGCTCGTCGCCGTACACGTTCCAGGGGCTCGGCGAGGAGGGCCTCGCGCTGCTCGCCCGCGCGCGCGAGCTCACCGGCCTGCCGGTGGTGACCGAGGTGATGAGCCCGGACGCGGTCGGCCTCGTCGCCGAGTACGCCGACTGCCTCCAGATCGGCGCGCGCAACATGCAGAACTACGACCTCCTGCGCGCGGTCGGCGCGGCCGGCAAGCCGGTGCTCCTGAAGCGCGCGATGTCCGGCACGATCGAGGAGCTCCTCATGGCCGCGGAGTACGTGCTCGCGGCCGGGAACCCCGACGTCATCCTCTGCGAGCGCGGCATCCGCACGTTCGAGCGCGCGACGCGGAACACCCTCGACCTCTCCGCGGTGCCGGTCCTGAAGGAGCTCACGCACCTGCCGGTGGTCGTCGATCCCTCGCACGGGACCGGCAAGCGCAGCCTCGTGCCGGCCATGGCGCTCGCGGCGGTCGCCGCCGGGGCGGACGGGCTGCTCCTCGAGGTGCACCCGGATCCCGCGCGCGCCCGCTCCGACGGGCCGCAGTCGCTCACGCCCGCGGGGCTCGAGGCGCTCCTCCCCAGGCTCGCCGCCGTGGCGGCCGCGGTCGGGCGGGAGGTCTAGCCGTGGCCGCGAGCGCGCTCCCTCGCACGATGGGCGTCGTCGGCCTGGGGCTCATGGGCGCCTCGCTCGCGCGCGCCGTGCGCGCCGTCGATCCTTCCGTGCGCATCGTCGCGGTCGAGCCGCGGGAGGACGTCCGCGCCCAGGCGCTCGGCGACGGCGTCGCCGACGAGGCCCGCGCCGCGCCGGACGCCGCGCTCGCGGCGTGCGAGCTCGCCGTGCTCTGCACGCCGGTCGCCGCCATCGAGGCGCTCCTCGGGCCGGTCTCGCGGCTCCTGCCCGACGGCGCCGTGCTCACCGACGTCGGCGGCGCGAAGGCGCACGTCGTCGCCGCGGCGCGGGCGGCGGTCCGGCCGGGCGTCGCCTTCGTGGGCGCGCACCCGATGTTCGGCGGCCACGGCGGCTACGCCGGCGCGAGCGCCGACAAGTGGAAGGGCGGCACGGTGGCGGTCTGCACCGACGCGCCCGCCGAGGCGGTCGAGCGGGTCGCCGCGCTGCACCTCGCCCTCGGCGCCAAGGTGGAGCGCTGCACCGCCGCCGAGCACGACGGCGCGGTGGCGATGGTCTCGCACCTGCCGTACCTCGTCGCCTCCGCGCTCGCCGTCGCCGCGCGCGAGGCCGGCCCGCTCGCCATGAAGCTCGCCGGCCCGGGCCTCAAGGACATGACGCGCCTCGCGGCGTTCCCCTTCGACATCCAGGGCGAGGTCGCCCGGCGGAACGCCGGGCTCCCGGACGCGGCGGCGCGGCTCGAGCGCCACCTCGCGCGGCTCCTCGCCGCCGTCGTCGAGTCGCCCGAGGCGGCGCGCCACGCGCTCGAGGCCGCGCGAAAGGCGCGGGAGGAGATCTTTTGAGCACAGGAACCGGACCGCTCACCTGCCGTCGCGAGGGGCCGCTCCGCGGATCGATCGAGGTCCCGGGCGACAAGTCCATCTCGCATCGCGCGCTGCTCTTCGGCGCCCTCTCGACCGGCGAGACCCGCGTGCGCGGCCTCCTCGACGCGGAGGACGTCCACGCCACCCGCCGCGCCGTCGAGGCGCTCGGCGCGGCGGTGCGCGCCGAGGGCGACGAGCTCGTGGTCGTCCCGCCCGCGGCGCTGCGCGAGCCAGGCGACGTGGTGGACTGCGGGAACTCCGGCACGAGCCTCCGGCTCCTCACCGGCGTCCTGTCGGGCGTGCCCGGCCTCTCCATCCTCACCGGGGACGCCTCGCTGCGTCGCAGGCCCGTCCGCCGCGTCATCGATCCGCTCCGCCGCATGGGGGCGGACCTCTCCGCGCGCGACGGCGACCGGCTCCCGCCGGTGGTGGTGCGCGGCCGGCCGCTCCGGGGCGTGCGCCACGCGCTGGAGGTCGCGAGCGCGCAGGTGAAGAGCGCGTGCCTCCTCGCCGGGCTGTTCGCGGAGGGTGAGACCTCGGTCGCCGAGCCGGAGCGCTCGCGCGATCACACCGAGCGCATGCTCGCCGGGATGGGCGTGCCGGTCCGCGTGGACGGCCTCGAGGTGACGATCGCCCCGGCGCGGCCCCGCGGCGGCCGCGTCGACGTCCCGGGCGACATCTCCTCTGCGGCGTTCTTCCTGTGCGGCGCGGCCGCGCTCCCCGGCTCCGAGGTGACGGTGCGGAACCTCGGGGTGAACCCGACGCGCACGGGCCTGCTCGACGTGCTCGCCGCGATGGGCGCCGAGGTGGTGCGGACGAACGAGCGCGAGCTCGCGGGCGAGCCGCGCGCCGACGTGACCGTGCGCGCGGCGGCGCTCCAGGCGACGGAGATCCGCGGCGCGATCATCCCCCGGCTCATCGACGAGCTGCCGGTCGTGATGGTGATGGCGACCCAGGCGCGCGGCCGGACCGTCATCCGCGACGCCCGCGAGCTCCGCGTGAAGGAGTCCGACCGGCTCGCCGCGATGGGAGAGACGCTCGCCCGGGCGGGCGCGCGGATCGAGCTCTTCGACGACGGCTGCGCCATCGAGGGGCCGACGCCGCTGCGCGGCGTGACCGTGCAGACGCGCCTCGACCACCGCATCGCCATGTCGATGGCGATCGCGCAGCTCCTCTCGGGCGAGGAGGTCGTGCTCGACGACGTCGCCTGCGTCTCGACGAGCTTCCCCTCCTTCTTCGCGCTCCTCGACGGGCTCTCCGGGGGCGGCGCGTGATCAGCGGGAGGACCGCCCTCTACGGCGTCGTCGGCCAGCCGGTGCGCCACAGCCGCTCGCCGGAGCTGCAGGCGGCGGCCTTCGAGCACCTCGGCATCGACGCCGTCTACGTCGCGCTGCCGGTGGCGCCCGAGCGGCTCGAGGAGGCGCTGCGCGGCGCGCACGCGCTGGGCTTCCAGGGCCTCAACGTCACGGTCCCCCACAAGCGGGCCGCGGCCGCGCTCTGCGAGGCGGTGGACCCGGTCGCGCGCGAGGTGGGGGCGGTGAACACGCTCCGGCGCACCGAGCGCGGCTGGGAGGGGTTCAACACCGACGCCGCGGCGTGCCTCATGCTGCTCGGCGAGGAGGGCCTCCGGCCCGGCGCGCGCGCGCTCCTCGCCGGGGCGGGCGGGGCC
>NZ_JALCYX010000136.1:0-5521 GCF_022690695.1 Anaeromyxobacter sp. SG17 | reverse complement strand
CGTCCGCGCTCTCCCCGTCGGCGCGGAGCGCCTCCGCGGCGAGCGCGGTCGCCTCGGCCGGCGCGCGGGCGAACGCCTCGCGGGCGGCGGCGGCGAGGAGGTGCGCGAGCACGGGATCGGCGCCCTCGATCGCGAGCGCGCGCTGGGCCGAGATCGCGCCGGGCAGATCCCCGGCGTCCACGAGCACGTCGCGGAGCCCCTCCCACGCCGTGCGATCCGCCGGACCGAGCTTGCGGTAGATCTCCACGGCCTCGGCGAGCATCCCGCTCCGCCGGTAATCCTCGGCGAGCTCGCGCTCGACCTCCGCGCGGCGGGCGGGATCGAGCGCCGGCCCGAGCAGCATGTTCCGGTGGAGGCGGACCGCCCGCGAGAGATCGCCGGTGCGCCGGAAGAGCTGGCCGAGCGCGAGGTAGGTCTCGACGGCCTCCGGGCTGCCGAGCCGGGCGGCGTCGGAGAGCGCCTCGATCGCAGCGTCCGGGTCGCCGGAGATCACCGAGCGGACGCCCTTCAGGTAGGCCTGGGCCTCGTCTCGGCGACGGCGCAGCCGGTCCCACAGGAGCACGGCGGCCGCCGCGAAGGACACCGCGGCGAGGGCGACCCAGGCGTCGGTCACGGGTCCTAGCGGACGCCGGCGAAGCCGGCGTGGAGCCGTTCCCACGCGGCGTCGAGCGCCTCGACCACGACGCGCTGGTCCGCGAGCACGGGCATGAAGTTGTTGTCCCCCGTCCAGCGCGGGACCACGTGCCAGTGCAGGTGATCGGCGATGCCCGCGCCGGCGGAGCGGCCGAGGTTCATCCCCACGTTCATCCCGTCCGGGCGGTACACCGCGCGCACGACCTCGACGGCGCGGCGCAGCTCGTCCTGCAGGTCCGCCCACCCATCCCGCTCCAGGGCGCCGAGGTCGGCGACGTGGGCGCGGGGGATCACCATCACGTGACCCGAGTTGTAGGGGAAGCGGTTGAGGCAGGTGAACGCGTGCGCGCTCCGGTGGACGAGGAGGTTCTCGCGGTCGCGCGACTCGGGCGCAGCGGGGAAGTCGCAGAAGATGCAGCCCGTCGGCTTCTCGGCGCGGATGAACTCCATCCGCCAGGGCGCCCAGAGCGGCTGTTCCATGTCGGCCTCGAGATCAGCGCGCGAGGAAGTAGACCCCGGGCTCCTGCGCGGCGGAGGCGCCCTTCTGGATGCGCGCGGCGACCGCGTCCGCGGCGGCTCCAGCCGCGCTGCCCACGAGCTGCTCGAGGAACGCGCCCCGCTCGTCCGCCGGGTACACGAGGTGCGGTTCGCCGGAGAGCTTCGCCTCCGTCTTCGCGAGCTCGACCGCGTCGTAGAAGTTGCCGAGCGCGTCGACGAGCTTGAGGGCCTTCGCCTGCTCGCCCGTGATGACCCGCCCGTCGGCGAACTTCCGGACGGCCGCCTCGTCGAGGCCGCGCCCCTTCGCCACGGCGCGGACGAACTGGGCGTAGACCTGGTCGATGAGCGACTGCCAGTAGGCGCGCTCCTCGGCGCTCATCTCGGAGAAGGGATTGCCCGCGTCCTTGAGGGCGCCGCTCTTCACCGTCTCCATCTTGATGTCCCAGCGGTCGAGCAGCCCCTTCACCTTGGGGAACTGCGTGATGACGCCGATGGAGCCGGTGAGCGTGCCGGGCTCCGCGACGACCTTGGGGCAGGCGACGGCGACGTAGAAGCCGCCGGACGCGGCGAGGTTCCCCATCGAGCAGACCACGGTCTTCTTCTGCGCGAGCTTCTTCACCTCGTCGTGGATCTCCTGCGACGGCGCGACCGCGCCGCCGGGCGAGTCGATCCGGACGACCACCGCCTTGAGCCCGTCGTCCTCCCCGACCTTGCGGAGCTGCTTCAGGATGCGATCGGCGTCGGCGCCGCCGGGGCCGGTCGCGATCGCTCCCTTCACCTCGATGATCGCGATGCGCGGGCCGGAGGCGATGGACGGCGACTCCCCCTTCACCACGCTGTAGGCGAGGAAGAGGAACCCGAAGAACACGAGGAACAGCCCGCCGAAGATGAAGGCGACGATCCCGATGGCCAGCCGGTCGCGTCGCGGAGGCGGAGGCGGCGGCATCGAGGGGGGCGTCGGCCCCCACCCGGACCCGCCTCCGCCGCCCCACGCCGGAGGCGGCGCGGGCGGAGCGCCCCACTGCGTCGGGCCCACCGGCGGCGTGGCCGGAGGCGTGGCGCCGATCGGCGTCGTGGGCAGAGGCTCGTTCGGGTCGTTCGTGCTCATGGTCGGTCAGGTAAGCATGCGGACCGCGGCGCCGCAACAGATCGCGCGGGCCCAATCAGAACCTCCAGACCACCGGCACGAGGATCGCGAGCAGGACGAGGAGCGCGGCGGTGAGCGGCGCGCCCATCCGCACGAAGTCCAGGAAGCGGTACCTCCCCGGTCCGTACACGAGCACGCAGGACGGCTCGAGCGGCGTGATGAAGGAGAACGAGGCCGCGAGGCAGATCCCGATCGCGAACGGCCGCGGCGCGAGGCCGAGCTGCGCGGCGACCCCGGTCGCGACCGGCAGCAGCACCAGGGCCGCGGCCTGGTTCGACATGGGCGCGGAGAGCACGATGGTGAAGATCATGAGCGCCACGAGCACGCCGCGCGCGCCCACGTGGCCGGCGAGGGGGACGAGGAGCGAGCCGAGCCAGCGCCCTGCGCCGCTCACCTCCATGGCGGTCCCGAGCGCCATCATCGCGCCGATGAGGAGCACCACCCGCCAGTCGACCCGGAACGCCATGCGCGCGTCCACGCAGCGCGTGGCGATCATGAGGAGCATGCCGCACAGCCCGGCCACCGAGAGCGGGACGAGCTTCAGGAGGCCGACCGCGAGGACGGCGACGAAGATCGCCACGGCGAACAGCGCCTTGCGGTAGCGCACCGGCTGGTACTCGACGCTGCCGAGCAGCGTGAGCGTGGTCCCGTCCGCGAGCGCGCGGACGCGCGGGCGCGGGCCGCGCACGAGGAGCACGTCGCCCGCCGCGAGCGGCAGCGTCGACAGCGAGTGCGCGCCGAAGAGCCCGTGCAGGAGCTGCACGCGGGTGAGCCGCTGGATCGCGGGACGCCGCGCGATCGCGAGCGCGACGAGGCCGAAGTGCTCGGCGAAGAACGCCTCCTTGAGCGAGCGGCCGACGAGGCTCGAGCCGACCGGCACCGCCGCCTCCATGAGCACGACGTCCTCGCCCTCGCCCGCCCGCGCCTTCGCCTCGGCGCGCATCTCCAGGCCTCGCAGGTCCTTCACGCGCAGGAGGTCGAGCCGATCCTCCTCGAGCAGGAGCGCGTCGCCCTCGGCGAGGACGAGCTCCGGGGATGCCTCGAGCGCCGCGCCGCCGCGCGTGACCGCGAGCACCCTGAACCCGAGCCCGTGCGTGAGCTCCTCGAGCCGCCTCCCCGCGAAGGGCGAGCCCGCCACGACCGCCACCTCGGCGAGGTACTCGCGCGCCGGCATCGCCTCGTCCTCCTCCCCGCTGCGCTCGGGCAGCAGGAAGGGCGCGAGGAGGAGCACGAGGGCGATCCCGACGACCGCGAGCGGCAGGCCCACCGGCGCGAGCTCGGTGAACCCGATGGCCCCGAGGCCCGTCCTCGCCATCATGGCGCTCACCACGAGGTTCGTGGACGTGCCGATGAGGAAGATCGTGCCGCCCAGCATGGAGGCGTAGGCGAGCGGCATGAGCACGCGGCTCCGCGCGAGCTTCGCCCGGTCGGCCGCGCCGATGACGACGGGCAGGAACGCCGCGGTGGTGACGGTGTTCGAGACGAGCGACGAGAGCGCGGCCACGACGACCATCATCGCGCCCACGAACACCGTCGGCCCGAAGCGGCCCGCGCCCGACATGCGCTGCCCGATGGCCTGCACGACCCCCGTCGAGACCAGCCCCTGCGTCATCGAGAGGAGCGTGAAGATGAGGATGACGGTCTCGTTCGCGAACCCCGCGAAGGCCTGCTCCGGCGTGAGGACGCGGGTCACGGCGAGGAGGGCCACGACCGTGAGGGCGCTCACCTCGAGCGGGATGCGCTCGAGCGCGAACAGCACCACGGCGACGGCGAGGACGGCGAGGACGATCCCGATGGAGAGGGTCATCGGCGCGCCGCCTCCTCCCCCGCCCTGCGGGCGCTCGCTCCGGGGTCGCCCCGAGCGCGGCCGTCGGCTGGGCGGCGGGCGCGGGCGAGCGCACCTTGGGGGAGACGTCCCGCGCGCGCGGGCGGGCAGCGGATCCTCGGGCAGCTCATAAGCTCATGGCGTCCTTCGTCCTGTTCACCGCAGCCTCCCAAACCTTCGCACTGCCCGCGACCTGCGCGCTGCAGGTGCTCCGAATGGCCGCGCCCACGCCGGTCCCGGGCGCCCCGCCGCACGTGCGGGGCGTGCTCGACGTGCACGGCATGCTCGTACCCGTGGTGGACGTGGCGGCGCGGCTCGGCGCGCAGGTCCGGCCCCCGCGCGCGGAGGATCAGCTGCTCGTGGTCGAGATCGCCGGCCGCCGCGTGGCGCTCGAGGTCGAGCGGGTGCTCGAGATCCGCGAGGTGCCGGACGCGGCGGTCTCGCCCTACCCCGAGTGGATCGCGCCCGACCCGCTCGCCGCCGGCCTGGTGCGGCTCCCGCAGGGCACGGTCGTGATCCAGGCGCTCGAGGAGTGGCTCCGCGGGGTCGAGCCGGCGGCGCGATGAGCCCCTCCCCGCCCGCGGCGTCGGATCGCCTGCGCGCCCTCGTCCGGGAGCGCGCGGGCCTCGACCTCACCGGAGTGCGGGCGACGCTCCTCGCGGCGGCGCTCGCGCGCGAGGCGCACGCCGCCGGCTTGCCCGACGGCGAGGCGTTCGCGCTGAGCGTGGTCGACGGCTCGCGGCCGCTCGAGCCGTTCATCGAGGAGCTCACGGTGGGGGAGACCTGGTTCTTCCGCGAGCCGGCGCAGTGGGCGCTCATCGAGCAGGTGATCGTTCCGGAGGGGCTCGCCCGCAGGGCGGGCGGCCCCGAGGCGTTCCGGGCGTGGAGCACGGGGTGCTCGACGGGCGAGGAGCCGTACTCGCTCGCGATCGCGCTGCACGATCGCGGCGTGCGGCACGGCGTCCACCTCGTCGGAACCGACCTGAACGAGTCCGCGCTCGCGCGCGCGCGGCGAGGCGAGTACTCCCTCTGGTCGCTGCGCGGGGCCGCGGACGCCCGGGCGCGCCTTCACCTGCGGGAGATCGACGGTCGGTTCGTGCTCCCGCGGGAGATCGCGGCGCGGGTCCGGTTCTTCCCCCTGAACCTCGCGCGCGGCGAGTACCCGTCGCGGGCGCACGGGCTCGCGGACCTCGACCTGGTCCTGTGCCGGAACGTGCTCATCTACCTCGATCCCGCGCTCGTGCCGGAGATCGCGACGCGCCTCTTCGCGACCCTCGCGCCGGGCGGCTGGCTGCTCACGGGCGCCGCCGACCCGCCGCTCGCGGCGCACGCTCCGTTCACGGTGCGCGCGGGTCCGTTCGGCGTCGCGTACCAGCGCCCGACCGCGCGGGCCGCCCTCCCCGCCGCGGGCCGCCGCG
>NZ_JALCYX010000135.1:0-2500 GCF_022690695.1 Anaeromyxobacter sp. SG17 | reverse complement strand
ACTCATGGCCAGGTTGAAGCGCGGGTAAAACCGCGTGGAGGACCGAACTCATGGAGGTTGAAAACTTCTGGGATGAGCTGTGAGTAGGGGTGAAAGGCCAATCAAACTTGGTGATAGCTGGTTCTCCCCGAAAGATATTTAGGTATCGGCTCGGGAAATTCAGTTCAGGAGGTAGAGCACTGGAACGGCTAGGGGTCCTACCAGATTACCAAACCGTACCAAACTCCGAATGCCTGAAACTGTTATCCCGGGACGCAGTCGGTGGGTGATAACATTCATCGGCGAGAGGGGAATAACCCAGATCGTCGGCTAAGGTCCCCAAGTTCATGCTAAGTGATCACAAAAAGGATGTGGTAGCGCTTTGACAATCAGGAGGTTGGCTTAGAAGCAGCCATCCTTTAAAGATAGCGTAATAGCTCACTGATCAAGCGAGACTGCGCCGAAAATGTATCGGGTCTCAAGCATGACACCGAAGCCACGGGATCCCGCAAGGGATCGGTAGGGGAGCGTAGAACCGGCAGCGAAGCCAGACCGCAAGGACTGGTGGAGTCTGTTCTAGAGCTGATGCCGATATGAGTAGCGACAAAACGAGTGAGAAACTCGTTCGCCGTAAGCCCAAGGTTTCCTGGGGAAGGTTAATCCGCCCAGGGTTAGTCGGGCCCTAAGCCGAGGCCGAAAGGCGTAGGCGATGGACAACAGGTTAATATTCCTGTACCGCCCCGTTGGCGTTGAAGCGAGGGGGGACGGAGAAGGGTAGCGCAGCCGGGTGACGGTCGTCCCGGTTCAAGCCCGTAGGCGGGCCTCATACGATGAAAAGGTGAGGCCGTTAACGCCGAGAGGTGATGACGTGGCCGCAAGGCCTGAAGTGCGTGATCCCATGCTTCCTAGAAAATCCCCGCGTGGAGCTGACGAGGCGCCCGTACCGCAAACCGACACAGGTGGGCGAGGAGAAAATCCTAAGGCGCTTGAGAGAACTCTGGTCAAGGAACTCTGCAATCTACCCCCGTAACTTCGGAAGAAGGGGGGCCCGGCGTCGTGTAGGGACTTGCTCCTGAAGCGACACTGGGTCGCAGATAAATGGCGGTAGCGACTGTTTAACAAAAACACAGGACTCTGCAAACACGTCAAGTGGACGTATAGGGTCTGACGCCTGCCCGGTGCCGGAAGGTTAAGGTGATTCGTCAGGCCGCAAGGCCAAAGCGATGAACCGAAGCCCCGGTAAACGGCGGCCGTAACTATAACGGTCCTAAGGTAGCGAAATTCCTTGTCGGGTAAGTTCCGACCTGCACGAAAGGCGTAACGACTTCCGCGCTGTCTCGACCAGGGACTCAGCGAAATTGAAATAGCTGTGCCGATGCAGTTTACCCGCGGCAAGACGGAAAGACCCCATGAACCTTTACTACAACTTGCCACTGACACTAGGAATTGCTTGTGTAGGATAGGTGGGAGCCTATGAACCCCGGGCGCTAGCTTGGGGGGAGGCAACGGTGAAATACCACCCTGGCGATTTCTGGTGTCTAACCTGGACCCCTCATCGGGGTCGGGAACAATGGCTGGTGGGTAGTTTGACTGGGGCGGTCGCCTCCCAAAAAGTAACGGAGGCGCGCTAAGGTTCCCTCAGCCTGATTGGAAACCAGGCGTCGAGTGCAATGGCATAAGGGAGCTTGACTGCGAGAGCGACGGCTCGAGCAGGTGCGAAAGCAGGTCATAGTGATCCGGTGGTTCTGTATGGAAGGGCCATCGCTCAACGGATAAAAGGTACTCTGGGGATAACAGGCTTATCGCGTCCAAGAGTTCACATCGACGACGCGGTTTGGCACCTCGATGTCGGCTCATCGCATCCTGGGGCTGGAGCAGGTCCCAAGGGTTTGGCTGTTCGCCAATTAAAGCGGTACGCGAGCTGGGTTCAAAACGTCGTGAGACAGTTTGGTCCCTATCTGCCGTGGGCGTAGGAGAAGTGAGAGGATCTGTCCTTAGTACGAGAGGACCGGGATGGACGCACCGCTGGTGTACCAGTTGTCCCGCCAGGGGCATCGCTGGGTAGCTATGTGCGGAACGGATAACCGCTGAAAGCATCTAAGCGGGAAGCCAACCTCGAGACGACTTCTCCCGGGCGCAAGCCCCTGAAGCCCCCTCGAAGACGACGAGGTTGATAGGCCGGAGGTGTACGCGCCGTGAGGCGCTCAGCTGACCGGTACTAATCGGGCGTGCGGCTTGGTCTCCCTCTTCTCAGGTCGTAGACGACCATTGAACGAGGTCGAGATCGAGGCATCGAAACGTGTAGTCCGGGCCACGCGAGGCCCGCTGGAAGACTCTTCTAACCCTTCGTATTCAGCGAGAAGCAGCAGCAGTCGCTTCTCGAGCTCTTTTCCAGGTTTGCGGTGGCTATTTCGGTGGGGTCACACCCGTTCCCATCCCGAACACGGTAGTTAAGCCCACCAGAGCCGATGGTACTGCACCGGAAGCGGTGTGGGAGAGTAGGTCGCTGCCGCATTTTTTT
>NZ_JALCYX010000134.1:0-5682 GCF_022690695.1 Anaeromyxobacter sp. SG17 | reverse complement strand
CTCGCGGGCAAGGCGCTCGCCAAGGCGACGAAACGCGCCGCGAAGCCCGCGGCGCGCCGCGCGCGCTGATACCCAGGGTGAATGCGGCCCGATCGCGCTCCGGTCGGGCCGCGCCCCCGCTCAAGCACGTTCCTCGCGGTCGGCGGGCGCCTACTTTGACGCGGTCCCGGGGTTGCGGCACACTCGCCGCCGCTTCTCCCTCCGATCGCTCCGATGCTCCATCGCGTCCCTTCCTGGCTCGTGCCCGCGAGCGCGCTCGTGCTCGCCGGCCTCGTCCTCCCGCGTCCGTCCTCTCCCGGGACGGGCGCCGCGTCCTCCTCCACCGCCTCGGCCCAGAAGAAGCTGGCCGCGGCCGCCCCCGCCGCGCCCGAGCTGCCGATCCGCATCGGCGAGATCGCGTTCGACGAGGCCTCGGGGCGGTACGTCGCGCCGCTCGGCGATCGCCGCGCGACCCTCACGCTCGATCCGGGGCTGCAGGACCGGCTGGAGCGCGCGCTCGACACGTACCGGGTGCCCTGGGGCGCGACCGTCATCATCGAGCCCTCCACGGGGCGGATCCTCGCGCTCGCGGAGCACTCCCGCGCGGAGCCGGGTCGCCGCGGCCTGTCTCTCGCGGCGCTCGCGCCGGCGGCGAGCATCTTCAAGCTCGTCACCGCCGCGGCCCTGCTCGAGCAGGGGACGCACCCCGACGAGGAGGTCTGCTACCACGGCGGCAAGCACCGGCTCGCGCCGAAGCTCCTCGCCGACGACCCGCGCCGCGACCATCGCTGCGTCACGCTCGCCTCCGCCTTCGGCCACTCGACGAACGTCGTCTTCGCGAAGCTCGCCGACCGGGGCCTCGACGCGGAGCGGCTGCGCGCGACCGCCGAGCGGTTCCTCTTCAACACCGAGATCCCCTTCGCCCACCCGGTCGAGATCTCCCGGGCGGACATCCCGGACGACGACTTCGGCTTCGCGAACACCGCCGCCGGCTTCGGCGGGGTGAAGCTCTCGCCGCTGCACGCGGCGCTGCTCGCCGCCATCGTCGCGAACGACGGCGTGCTCGTGCCGCCCGTGATCGTCGACGCGGTCGAGGGCGGCGGCCCGCCGCCCTCCGCGGGCGATCCGCGCCGCGTGATCGAGGAGCCCGTGGCGGCGGAGCTCGCCCGCATGATGCGGAGCACGGTCACGGAGGGCACCGCCCGCCGCGCCTTCTCGCGCGCCCGCGGCCCGCTCCGGAGCATCTCGGTGGCGGGCAAGACGGGGTCGCTCGCCGACGCCCAGCCGTACCGCGACTACTCCTGGTTCGTGGGGTACGCGCCGGCGGACAAGCCGCAGATCGCGATCGCGACCGTGGTGGTGAACGAGCGGCTCTGGCACGCGCGCGCGCCCACCGTCGCGCGCGAGGCGCTCGAGGCGTACTTCGCGACGCACGTCGCCTCGGCGAAGGGCGCGGAGCTCCGCACGGCGTCGAGGTAGCCGGGGGCTTCGCCCCGCGCCCTGCGCGCGGGGTCCCTTGCGCCGGCGCGGACGGCTCGCCGCGAGCGCGGCGGCGCCCCGCCTCGCCTCGCCCGCGAGCCGGCGGCGGCGCTACCCCAGCTCGACGAGCCCCGCGTCCGCGAAGCGCCGGATCGCCTTCAGCACGTCCAGCTCGCGCAGGGGCGCCACGCGGGTGAGCTCGCGGAGGTCGCGCCGGCCGTCGCAGCGCGAGAGCAGGTACTTGTCGGCCGAGGAGAGCCGCAGGCGCGCCACCTCGCGCGCCGCGAGCTTGAGCCGCGGCGTCCGGGGCGGTCCGAGGAGCTCCGCCTGGAGCCGCTCCCCGAGCACGCGCTCGGTCTCGACGAGCAGCGACCGCGCGGCCTCCGAGGCGGGGGCGAGCTCCACCGCGCGCGCCGCCACGAGCTCGGCGTCGTCGGCGCGGCCGTCGGCGAGGAGCGAGCGGGCGCGGTCGATGAGGTCGGCGGCGCCGACCGGCTCCGTGGCGACGGCCGCCGCGAGCGGCGCCGGCGCGGCGCGGAGCGCGCCCTGCCGGGCGAGCGCGTACAGCCGCTGGTAGAGGTGGAAGTCGGTCGCGTGCAGCGCGAGCCCGAGCTCGTCGATGGTCTTGCCCTCGCGGGCGAGCGCGAGGAGCCGTCCGTCGATCGTGCCCGGGCCGGCGGAGGCGGGCGCCGCGGCCTCGTCCACGACGAGCGAGGCGGCGCCGCTCGGGAACTCGCCGCGGAACGCGCTCCAGGCGGTCGTCCGGAACTCCGCCTCGCGCGCGATGTCGGCGAGCGGCACCGCCGCGTCGAGCTCGTCCACGTCGGGCGGCGCGCCGTCGTCGAACCAGAACACGCCCGCGTCCCACAGGAACACGTCGAGGAGCGTCTCGCGCAGCTTGATGGCGAGGACGTCGCGGATGACGTCGGGCGACACGAGGCCGACGAGCGTCAGCACCTTCCCGAGCCGGATCCGCGTCTCCTCCTGCGTCTGGAAGGCCTTCGCGAGCTGCTCCTCGGAGACGTGCCCGAAGTTGAGCAGCAGCTGGCCGAGGTGCTCGCGCGGATCGTTCGACCCGGCCCCGATGGCCACGCCGTCGCGGACCTGGATGGACTTCTTCACGGTGCCGCGCTCGCAGCCGAGCGTGCCCGACATGCGACGCCGCGCGAGCAGGTCGACGAGCTCCGAGAGCGGGAGGACCGCGAAGCTGCCCATGAGGCCGCGCATCGAGGCCCGAGTGTCGCCCGCGCGGCGGGTGGCGGCAAGCAAGCCGCTGTTGTAGAACCGCGCCGTGAAGACGGAATCGAACGACATCGGCCGGCCGCCTCGGGGACCCGCGCCGCGCCGCGGCCTCCGCCTCGCCGCCGCCGCGACGGCCGCCGTCCTCGTCGTGGCGCTCGCCTACCTCGCCTACGACCGCTTCGTCACGCAGCCGGCGCTCGACCGCGCGGCCATCCTCGGGTTCGGCGTGGACCGCACCGACGTGGCCGCGCCGGCCATCGAGCTCGAGGCGCTCGACGGCACGCGCTTCTCGCTCGCGCAGGCGAAGGGCCAGGTGGTCTTCGTGAACTTCTGGGCCACCTGGTGCCCGCCGTGCCGGGAGGAGATGCCCTCGATGGTGCGGCTCGGGCGGGAGCTCGAGGCGAAGCACCCCGGCCGCTTCCGGATGGTCGCCGTCTCGGTGGACGAGGCGTGGGACCCCGTGAAGGAGTTCTTCGCCGCGCCGCCCTACTTCGGGAAGCCCGGCCTCGCCGTGGCGCTCGACCCCGCCCAGGTGGCGACGCGCGCCTACTACTGCGCCGCCCGGGGAGGGGTCTGCCCCGACCTCAAGTTCCCGGAGACCTACATCGTCGACAAGGACGGCCGGCTGGTCGCCTTCGTGGTCGGCCCCCGCGACTGGTCCGACCCCTCCGCGCGACTGCTCCTCGAGTCGATGATCGGGTCGTAAAAGTTCCCTGTCCACGAACGGTTAGCGAGCCTGGAGCGACGCTCGCGCGCGCCCGGCGATCGGGGGCCAGCGCGGCCGGAGGCCAGCGCGCCGGCGGGGGCGAGCTCCCCGGTTTTCTTGATAGCCGTCGATCGCGTGCACTATAAGGGCCCGTGAATCTTGGAGATCCGCCGCGCCCGCTCCCCGGGCGCGCACGTCTCCGGAGGGGCACGTGCGACCGGACGGCGTCATCCCGGTGGTGCTCGCGGGGCTGGGTGAAACCGGGCGGGCGATCGCCCGGGCGGTCGTGCTGCGCGACGACCTCGAGATCGTCGCGGCGGTCGATCCCGACGCCGCCCTCGCCGGCCAGCCGCTCGACGAGCTCGTCGGCGCTCCCGCGCCCGAGCTGCGCGTGGAGAGCGACCTCGCCGAGGCGCTCGCGCGCGCCAAGGGCGGAGTCCTCCTGCACTCCGGGACGAGCCGGCTCGAGGAGGCGCTCCCCGATCTCCGCGCCGCGGTGCGGGCAGGCGTCCACGTCGTCTCGACCTGCGAGGAGCTCGTGAACCCGGCGCTCGACAGCGCCGAGGACGCCGAGGCGCTCGACCGGCTCTGCGAGCAGCGCGGGGTCGCGGTCGTGGCGACGGGGGTCGCGCCGGGGTTCGTGCTCGATCGGCTCCCCGCGTTCCTCTCCCAGGTCGCCGGACCGGTGCGCCACGTGCGCGTGATCCGGGTGGTCGACGTGACGGCCGGCTCCGGGGCGCTGCGGCAGAAGGCGGGCCTCGGGCTCGCCGAGGACGCGTTCGACGAGGCGCTCGAGCGCGGCGAGATCGGCCAGCCCGGCCTCGCGCAGTCGGCGGCGCTCCTCGCCGAGTCGTGCGCCGGCGCCGACGAGTACGAGGTGGACGAGGAGATCGTCCCGCTCCTCGCGGAGGAGGACGGCGCGGTGGGACGCGGAGAGGTGGCCGGGGTCCAGCAGGTCGCGCGGGTGTTCGCCGAGGATCGCGAGGTGGTCCGGCTCGAGCTCGTGCTGCAGGCCGGCGCCGAGGACCCACGGGACGAGGTGGAGCTCGACGCGGATCCGCCGCTCCGCCTGATCATCCCGGGCGGCGTCCCCGGCGAGGTCGGGACCGCGCACGCCGTCGTGAACGCGATCCCCGCCGTCCTGGAGCGCCAGGGGCTCCTCACGGTGCTCGATCTCCCCGCGGGAAGGTGAACGGAACGCATGCTCGACAGATCCCTCATCGGACGGGAGAGCGAGCCGGTGGCGCAGGAGGTGGAGCGGAGCGCCATCCGCCGGTACGCCGAGGCGCTCGGCGACCCGAACCCGATCTACCAGGACGAGGCGGCGGCGCGCGCGGCCGGCTACCCGGCGCTCGTGGCGCCCCCGACGTTCGCGGCGGCGCTCGCGGCGAACGACCGCTTCCGGCACTCGCTCGATCTCGGGACGCGCTCCATCCTCCACTCGGAGCAGCAGATCGAGTACGCCCGCCCGCTCGTGGCGGGCGACCGCCTCACGGTCGTCTCGCGGGTGGCCGACGTCCAGGAGCGGCCCGGCGCGAGCGGTCCGATGGACGTGCTCGTCCTCGAGGACGAGGCCCGGGACGACAAGGGCGAGTGGGTGTTCCGCTCGCGCGCGACGCTCATCCTGCGTCGGGGATAGGGACGACGGATGCTCAGCGCACGCCAGCTCTACTTCGAGGCGGTCAAGGTCGGCGACGAGCTGCCGCCGCTCGTGAAGTCGCCGGTGGACCGGCTCCAGATCGCGCGCTACGTCGGCGCGGCCCAGGACTGGAACCCGCTCTACATCGACGAGCCCTACGCGAAGAACTCGGGGTTCCCGAGCGCGCTCGCGCCTGGGATGATCGCGATGGGCTTCCTCGGGGAGCTGGTCGTGGACTGGGTGCGCGGCGCGCGCCTTCGCCGCTTCTCCGCGCGGTTCGTGAAGATCGTCTGGCCGGGCGACGTGCTCACCGTACGCGGCCGCGTGACCGACCGCCGCTTCGAGGAGGGCGGGCGCTACGCGATCGACATCGAGGTGTGGGCCGAGAACCAGCGCGGCGAGCTCGTCGTGCGCGGCCTCACCACCTTCCAGCTCTTCTACAGCGCGGACGACGAGGCGCGGCAGCGCGCCGGCGGGCCGCCGCTCGTGGTGACGAAGGAGGAGGAGGAGGCGCGCCTCGCGAAGCTGTCCCGGGCGCAGCCCCCGCGACCGTCCGCTCCTGCGAGCCGGCCGCTCGCGCCGCCGCGCACGCCTCAGCCGCCTCCGCCGCGCCCCGGTGCCGCCGCGCGCCCGCCCG
>NZ_JALCYX010000133.1:0-5747 GCF_022690695.1 Anaeromyxobacter sp. SG17 | reverse complement strand
CGGCGGCGCGGCGCGGCGCGGCGGCGGTGCGGCGGGGCGGGGCGGAGCGGCGGGGCATCGGTCGAGCTCCTCGGCGAGGCGCGTACTTCTACCGCGCTTCGGGCGGGCCGTCAGGTGCCCGTGGCGCGCGGCTCGTGGACCTCGACGGCGTCCACCACGTCCGCGAGCGGCGCGCGCGGCTCGCGCCCCTCGCGCGCCTCGCGCAGGAGGGCGATCCCCCCGAGCGCGAACATCGGGAGGAGATGGGCGGCGTGGTAGAGGAGCGCGAAGGCGAGCGCCGGGGCGGCGCCGACACCGAGCCCGGCGACGACGAGCGCGGCGGCCGCCTCGAACGGGCCCGCGTTGCCGGGGGAGAGCGAGATCACGTTCGCCGCCGTGGTCGCCACGACGAGGAGCCCCGCGACCTGGAGCGTGGTCGGGAGCCCGACGGCGGCGAGCGAGAACCAGGCGACGAGGAGCTCCGCCCCCCAGCCGGCGATCCCCCACAGGAACGACTTGGCGAGCGCGCTCGGCTCGTGCGCGGCGCCGAGGCCGGCGCGGAGCCGCGCCCAGACGCCGGCGAGGCCGCGGCCCGAGGCGTCGTGGCCGGCGCGCGGCCGCGCGAGCCACACCGCCGCGAGCCCGGCGCCGCCGACGAACGCGAACGCGAGCAGGGCGTCGCGAGCCCAGGCCGGCAGCGGCGTGGCGAGGGCGAGCCCCGCGATGAGCGGGACGAGCGTCGCCGTCCCCACGACGTAGTCGAGGAGCGCCGCGGCGAGGACGGAGGTGGTGGAGAGACCGGTCCGGCGGGCGAGGAGGTGGGCGCGGACGAAGTCTCCCGCGCGCGCCGGCACGGCCACCCCGACCGCGTAGCCCGCGACGAGCGGCGCGAACGCGTCGCGCGCCCGGACGCGCACGCCGGGCGGCCGGACGACCGCTGCCCAGCGGCCCGCGTGCAGCCACTGCGAGACGACGTTCGCGGCCATGGCGAGGAGGAGCGCCTCGGGCCTCGCCGAGGCGAGCGTCTCGACGAGCTCGGAGAGGTCGACGTTCGCGAGGGCGACCCCGGCGAACGCCGCGACCAGCAGGAGCCCGACGAGCCGCAGGATCGGCCTCCGGCCGAGGTTGCCCTCGGGCGGGACGGCCAGGCGACGGAGGCGCTGCCAGAGGGCGGACACGGCGCGACAGACTAACCGCGGACCCGTCCGAGCGAAAGCCTGCGCGCGCGGCCGCGGGATCAACCGCGAACGCCGATGGACCGGTACACCCCGAGCACCTCGCGTGCCACCGACGGCCAGGCGAAGCGCTGGGCCGTGAGCCGGCCCCGGTCGCCGTACGCGGCGCCGCGCGCCGGCTCGCGCGCCAGGCGGAGGAGCGCCCGCGCCCACGCCGCCTCGTCCGCGGCGGGCAGGATCTCCCCCTCGCGACCGTGCTGGACGATCTCCCCGTACCCGTCGACGTCCGAGGCGAGCACGGGCTTGCCAGCCGCCATCGCCTCGAGGAGCGTCACGCCCGCGCTGGGCGCCTGCGAGGGCGCGCAGAAGACGTCGGCCGTCGCGTACCAGTCCGGCCGCTCGCCGTGGACGCGCCCGGCGAACACCACGTCCTCCTCGAGCTCGCGCGGGACGCGCGCGCGGGCGCGGGAGAGCCCAGGCCCGTCGCCCACCACGATGAGCCGCGCGTCGATCTGCTTCCACGCGCGGTGGAACGCGCCGATCATCCGATCGAGCCCGTTCCGCGCCTCGACGCGGCCGAGCCAGAGCACGTTGAGCTTGCCGTCGTCGTAGCGCCGCAGCCGCCGCCCGCGCGAGAACCGGTCGAAGTCCACGCCGTGCGGGATCATCCGCACGTCGGTGCCGAGGCGGTCGCCGTAGGGCGCGAGCGCGGCGCGAGAGACCGCGATGGACGCGTCGAGCCGGTCGGCGTAGCGCTGCAGCGCGCCGCGCGCGAGCCGGAACAGGAGGCCGGGGCGCGCGCCCGGGTGGAACGTGCCGACGACCGGCCCCGTCGCGTGGTGGATGGCGAGGAGCGGCAGGACCGGCGACAGCGGCGCGTGCACGTGGACGACGTCGAACCGCTCGCGCGCGAGGATGTCGCGCAGGGCGGCGCCGACCCCCGTCCCACCGGTCACCCGCCCGACCGCGCCGCGGTGGACGAGCGGCCGGCTCGCGCCGACCCGCAGCACGTCCGCGGACTCCGCGTCGAGCGACGGCGGCGCGCCCTTGGCGGCGTCGGGCATGACGCTCGTGACGATCTTGACGCTGTGCCCGAGGCGCCGCGCCTCGCGGGCGAAGTTCTCGACGTGCTCGGGGATGCCGCCGAGGCTCGGGTAGTACTCCTCGGTCACGACGCCGATGCGCACGCTGCCGGCTCCGCGGGGCGGGCCGCCTCAGCGCGTCAGCGCCTGGCGGCGGGGCTGGAAGGGAATGACCCGCGCCTCGCGGGGCGGCATCGGGCTCACGCGCCGGCCGAGCGGCGCGCGCCGGAAGGCGAGCGGCGCGAGCGCCAGGGCGGCCGAGAGCCACGCCGCCGCCGTCAACCACAGCATGGCGAGGGCCGCCGCCGCGGCTCGGACGAACAGCACCATCCGGCGCTCTGCCCGATGCGGCGCCGCGGGGAGAGTGGCCAGGCGCAGATGACCTCGTGAGACCGACGGACCGGAGTGCGGCACGGATGGACTTCCTCCCGACGCCAAACGTAGACACCCGCTCTCGAGCCGGCCAACCGGCCCCGGCGGTGGGCCCGCCCGGTCCTCTGGCGTTCACCCTCGGAACTTTGCTAGGACGCGCGGATGTCCGAGCGGACCCTCCGCACCCGGGTGCCCGTCACCGCCGCCATCGCCGCGGCCGCGCACCTCACCGTCGACGCGCTCGCGAGCCGGCTCCCTTGGACGACGCCCCCTTACCTGCTCCTCGACCACGTGGCGGGGCCGTTCCGGGACCTCGTCGCGCTCGACCGCGGCACCATCGCCATTGCGGTGTCCATCGCCGCGTCCGGCGTCAACGGCCTCATGACCGCCACGCTCGCGGCCGCGCTCGACGGCACCGACCGGCGGGTGCGCAACCTCGGGCTGCTCCTCTCGGGGCTGTGGGTGCTTTCGGGCGGGCTGCTCGCGCTCATCTACCTGTCGGCGCCCCTCGCCCTCCTCGTCGGCAGCCTCGCCGCGGGGGTCCCGCGATCCTTCCTGGTCGCCTGGATCGCCGAGCGCATGCGGACCTGAGCCGGCCGCCGTCTCTTTCGAGACGCGCCGGCCCCGAAGGCGAGGCGGGGCCTCGCCCGCGCCGTCACCGCCGCGAGGGCAAGAGCGGCCTCAGGGTGCGCGCGGGTCGGGTCGCGGCGCGCGCCTTCTCGTCGGCGCGCGCCGCCTCGGCGCTCCGCCCGGTCCGCTCGTAGAACCGCGCGAGGCGGGTCCATCCAGCCGCCCGGCCGGGCGCGCTGCGCGCCGCGGCGACGAGCTCCGCCTCGGCCTCGGCGAGGCGCCCGGCGGCCTCGTAGGCGTCCGCGAGCTGCGCCCGGACCGCGCCGTCCCCGGGTCGGGCGGCGCGGGCCCGCTCGAGCTCGGCGATGGCGTCGCCGGCGCGCCCGAGCCGCGAGAGCGCGAGCGCGCGGCGCAGGCGGAGGTCGGCGTCCTCCCCGAGCATGAGCGCGCGTCCGTAGGCGGCCTGGGCCCCCTCGTCGTCGCCGGTCAGCTCCGCGAGGCGGGCGCTCGCGAGATCCCAGCGGGCGTCGACGGTGCGGCGCCGGACGCCGGCGAGCACCTCCCGCGCCCGGTCGAGCTCGCGGCCGTCCGCGACGAGCAGCTCGGCGAGCTCGATCCGGACGTCGTCGCGGGCGGGCGCCGCCGCGAGCGCCTCCTCGAGCCGGAGCCGCGCCTTCGCGGGCTCGCCTGCCGCGCGCAGGGCGAGGGCCTCGGCGAGGAGCGCCTCCGAGCCGGGGACCGGCGCCGCGGGAGGCACCGCCCGCGGGGCGAGCGGCGCGGTCGGGAGGGGCGGCGCGGAGGCGCACGCGGCGAGCACGGCGCCGAGCGCGAGGAAGGGGGCGAGGGGCAGGCGCTTCACGCTGCCATATAACCACGGGGCGGCGCCGGTAATCCGGCCTGTGGCGCAGCGGCGCGGGAAGGGGTAAGTGGAGCGGCGTCCGATGACCGACCGCACGCAACGGGAGCTCGGCTGGCCCGAGATCCTCTCCGCCATCGCCGCGCGCTGCAGGCTGCCCGCCGGCCGGGCCCGCGCCCTCGACCTCCCCTTCCAGCCGACCGCCGACGCCGCGCGCGAGGCGCTCCTGCGGGTGGGAGAGGCGCGGCGCCTGTCGGAGCTCGGGCTCGCGCTGCCGCTCGGCGGAGTCGGCGACGTCGCCGGGCATCTCGAGCGGGCGAGCAAGGGGGGCGTCCTCGAGCCGCTGGCGCTGCGGGAGTGCGCCGCGCTCGCCCGCGCCGCCGCGCGGACGCGCGGGCTCCTCGAGGCGCGCGCGGCGGAGACCCCGCGCCTGTGGGCGATCGCGGAGCCGCTCTCGCCGTCGGCCGCGCTCGCGGACCGCGTCGAGCGCGCCATCGAGCCGTCGGGCGCGATCTCCGACCGGGCCAGCCCCGAGCTCGCCCAGGCCCGGGAGCGGGCGCGTGGCCTGCACCGCGCGCTCAAGGTCCACGTGGAGGCGCTCCTCGCCGACGCCGAGATGCAGCGCCACCTGCGCGACACCTACTTCACCATCCGCAACGAGCGCTACGTCCTGCCGGTGCTCGCGAGCGCGCGCTCCGCCGTCCCCGGCATCGTCCACAACGCCTCCCAGTCGGGCCAGACGCTCTTCGTCGAGCCGGACTCCATGGTCGAGCTCGGCAACGAGCTGTCGATCGCGAACGCCGTCGCGGCGGAGGAGGAGCAGCGCATCCTCCGCGAGCTCACCCAGGCGCTCATGGCCGGCTCGGGCGCGCTCGCGCGCGACCTCGAGCTCCTCGCCGCGCTGGACGTGCTCGAGGGCTCGGCGCTGCTCGCCTCCGACCTCGACGCGCACGCCCCCGAGGTGCTCGCGCCCGGCGCGGGGTTCGAGCTCCTCTCGCTGCGCCACCCGCTCCTCGTCCTGCAGGGCAAGAAGGTGGTGGCGAGCCACGTGCGGCTCGACCCGCCCGCCCGCGCCCTCATCGTGTCGGGCCCGAACGGCGGCGGGAAGACCGTCGCCATCACCGCGGTCGGCCTGTCCGCGCTCATGCTCCGCGCGGGCCTGCCGGTCGCCTCCGCCTCCGGCTCGCGGCTCCCCTTCTTCCTCGAGGTGAAGGCGGCCGTCGACGAGCGCGGGGATCTCACGAAGGACCTGTCCACCTTCACCGCGCACCTCGCCGCGGTGAAGGAGATGCTCGCCGGGGCGGTCCCGGGGTCGCTCGTCCTGGTGGACGAGATCGCCGCCGACACCGATCCGCGCGAGGGCGCGGCGCTCGCCGCGGCGATCCTGGAGTCGCTCGTCGAGCGCGGCGCGGCCGTGCTCGTCACGACGCACCTCGACGAGCTCAAGGCGCTCGCGCTCACCGACACGCACTACGCCAACGCGCGCGTCGGGTTCGACGCGGAGCGGCTCGCCCCCACCTACCAGCTCCACCTCGGCAGCCCGGGGAGCTCGTCCGCGATCGAGGTCGCCGCGCGGGTGGGGCTGCCCGGACCCGTCGTGGAGCGGGCCCGCGCGGCGCTGACCGGCCAGGGCGGCGCGCTCGGCCAGGCGCTCCGCGCGCTCGACGACGAGCGGGCGCGGCTCGCCGAGGAGCGGCGCGCGTCCGAGCAGGC